>CAXTRZ010000406.1:0-2689 GCA_964246715.1 uncultured Acidobacteriaceae bacterium
CCACTCGATCTTGCTGAGGTCGATGCCCTCTTTGACCATCTCGTAGAGAGGGCTCATCTCGCGGAGGTGGTGGACGATGTCAATGATCTTATCGGAGACGTAGTCGACTTCGGCCTTGGTGTTGAAGCGTCCAAGGCCGAAGCGGATGGAGGAGTGGGCGACATCGTCCCCGAGGCCGAGGGCTTTGAGGACGTAGCTGGGTTCGAGCGTGGCCGAGGTGCAGGCGGAGCCGGAGCTGACGGCGATGTCGTTGATACCCATGAGGAGGGACTCGCCTTCCACGTGGACAAAGCTCATGTTGAGGTTGCCGGGAAGGTGGTGGTCCATGTTGCCGTTGACGTGGAGGTAGTCTAGGGCGGACTCAAACTTGTTTTTGAGGTAGTCGCGGAGGTCGGAGAGGCGTCTGGACTCGGATCCCATCTCGGCTCCGGCGATCTCGCACGCAGCGCCGAGGCCGACGATACCGGGGACGTTGAGGGTGCCGCTGCGCATGCCGCGCTCGTGGCCGCCGCCGTTGATCTGCTCGGTGATCTGGACGCGGGGGTTGCGGCGACGGACGTAGAGCGCGCCGACGCCCTTAGGACCGTAGATTTTATGCGCGGTGAGCGAAAGGACGTCAATGTTCATGGTCTGAACGTTGACGGGGATCTTGCCGACGGCTTGAACGGCGTCCGTGTGGAAGAGGATGCCCTTCTCATGGCAGAGCGCGCCGATCTCCGCGATGGGCTGGACGACGCCGATCTCGTTATTGGCGAACATGATGGTAACGAGGATGGTCTTATCCGTGATGGCGGCGCGAAGCTTGTCCATGGAGACGAGGCCGTCAGTCTCGACCGGGAGGTAGGTCACGTCGTAGCCCTGGCGCTCCAGCTTCTTGCAGGTGTCCAGGACGGCCTTATGCTCCGTGACCTGGGTGATGATGTGGTTGCCCTTTTCGCGGTACATCTCGGCGATGCCCTTGATGGCGAGGTTGTTGCTTTCGGTGGCGCCGGAGGTGAAGATGATCTCCTTGGGGGTGCAGCCGATGAGCTTGGCGATCTGCTCGCGGGCTTTGTCGACGGCCTGCTCGGCCTCCCAGCCGAACTGGTGATTGCGGCTGGCGGCGTTGCCGAAGACCTTGCCGAAGTAAGGCAGCATGGCGTCGAGCACGCGCGGGTCCATGGGGGTGGTGGCGTGGTTATCCATGTAGATGGGCAGGGTGACGCCTTCCGGCAGAGGGGTCTTGCTCTCCGTAATGATCATGCCGTTGGGGGTCATGTTGCTGTTCTGTTCAAGGGCGATTGCGGTCTCTTCGGTCATGGGTAAGGCTCCTAATGTGATGGTTCTGAACTTGGGTGTGTGGGCGGCCTCAGCGCGAGCCGGCTACAACGCAATCGAAACGAGGCCGCCGCCTACCGGGGCCGCGCGATGCTGCGGCGAGGCGTCGGGAGCTTCAATGAGGTCGCCAATGCGGATGCCGCTGAGCAGGTCCTTGATGGAGTCATTGACCTTGCGCAATGGTTCTTTGATGGTGCAATGGCTGTCCAGGTCGCAGGTTCCGTGAATGGTGATGCAACTGGTGATAAAAAGGGGGCCGTCGATGGCGCGTATTACTTCAAAGGCCGAGATTTCAGTGGCGGGGCGGGCGAGGGAGTAGCCGCCGTTGGTGCCGGCGGTGGAGACGAGCAGGCCGGCCTTGGCGAGGGTCTGGAGGATCTTGGCGAGGAGTTGCGGGGGAATATGGTAGGCGTCCGCGATGTCCTTGGCCGACTGGGCTCCGTTGCCCGCGCCGGAGCGCACGGCCGCCTGTTCTGCCAAGTACTTAAGGGCCATGAGACCGTAATCGGCTTTTTTGGTAAGGCGAAGCATAGGTGCCACCGGACGAGGGATAACCCGAAACGCTGGATGAAATCGGCCAGTCTTCTCTAAGTGTACGGTTGTGAAGATGGGGATGCAACCGGGTTTGCGGGGGTTATGCTGCCGGGGTGGAGACTGGGTGCGGTAGCATGGCTTAGTTCGTCTGTGCCCTTCCTTCGCCAATTTCGTGCCGCTCCCAACCTGCTGACGCTGCTCCGGCTGTTCATTATCCCGTTCCTGGTAATCAACATCCTGGACGGGCGGTATGGGCTGGCGTTTGCGCTTTTCATGCTGGCGGGGGTATCAGACGGGCTGGATGGGGTGCTGGCACGGTGGCTGGAGCAGTCGACAACGCTGGGGCTTTACCTGGATCCGATTGCGGACAAACTGCTGCTCTCCACGCTGTTTCTGGTGCTGACGCATGTGGGGGCGATTCCGCGGTATGTGACGGTGCTGGTGTTCAGCCGGGACTTTGGGATTCTGCTGATCGCCACGCTATTGTTTGCGACCAATACGCTGCGCGATTTCAGGCCTTCGATCTTCGGCAAGCTGAATACGTTTGTACAGATTGTGGCGGTGGTGTGCATTATGGCGGGCAAGGTGTTCGCGGCGCCGCATCTGGCGGAGGTGGATGGGGTGCTGCTGCGTGCGATCGCGGTGCTGGCTCCGCTGTCCGCGGCGCAGTATGCGTGGATTGTGATCCGGCGGGTCTCGACGCCGGTGGAGACGGTGGCGGGCTAGCCAAGGTTGCGGGATGCGTTGGTTGCGGCCAGGCGCGCTTGCGATTAGACTGGGAAGACGCATGCAGGCGCGTAGCTCAGTTGGTTAGAGCGCTACCTTGACACGGTAGAGG
>CAXTRZ010000407.1:0-2100 GCA_964246715.1 uncultured Acidobacteriaceae bacterium
GTCGTAGACGATGCCCTCATTGCCGGTGCGGCAGTAGACGCAGCGGTAGTTGCAGCGATCGGTGACGGAGACGCGGAGGTCCGTGATGGCGCGGCCGAAGCTGTCTATAAGTCGATCATCGGGAAGTCGATCGCCGGCCAGACGGCTGAAGGGCTGGGACGGAGCGAAGGGCGGATCTGGCAGCAGGCTGGCGGGTTGGAGGAGGACAGAGGAGGCCATGAAGGTCGAGGAGAAAAGTGCGTCTACGAGTTGGATGCGGTTAGGACGAAAGTGGGAGCAAAGGGGCTGGTGGAACAAGCATATAGGGCCAGAGAAGATAGTACTTTTGTTAGGGGAACCCACTATAGTAGTATTGCAATCGTTCCCCGCTGGTTGACTCTTTTGCAATCTCAGGGTATGAGGGACTCCAATGCAAACACCAAGCAACATCTCCATCTGGCTTGGCGAACAGGCCATGCCATTTGCACTGATTGTTTTACTTCTTGCCTTTGTGATGATCGTTCTTTATGTCTCCGCGCGGAATCGCCGGGCGAAGATGAATGAGGAGCGGTCTGGTGTGAACGAGGATACGTTCGTCAGCTTTTTGGGGACGTACGGATTCGACGCGAACATTGCGCGCACGACTTACCGGTATCTCCAGGAGAAGCAGAATGTCAGCTTTCCCATTAAGGCAGGCGATCTGCTGGATGAGGACCTTGGCCTGGACAGCGAAGATATCAAGGAGTCGGTGCTCGACCTCTTAGCCATCAATCAACGGCTGCACCAGCCTGGGCTGTACCACTCGCCCCTAGTGACGGTGGAGGATCTGGTACGGTTTATCCAGGCATCGCCGCGGTTGTCGGAGCTGGCTGCCTAGCTCCGGACGAGGTTAGAAGCGAGCAGAAAGATCAGAGGCCGGCCACTCAGGGAGTGGCGGCCTTTTTCGTTTTATATCTGTGGCTGGGAGGAGGTCTTAACACCGGTCTTTACGGATTGGACCGACTCAGGATTGAATCGACCAGATTTTCGCGGAGGAGCGCGGATAGCGCATGAGGCAAAGACGAAGGCCCCGCTTGATGTAATCGGCGGGGCCTTTCAGTGCGAAGCTGTTTCGATTTAGTAGGAGAAGAACTCGTTGCGGCCGCGGCTGAGGCGGATACCGGCGATGCCGGTGACAAAGGCGATGGCAAAGGTGGTGATGTTCCAAAAGACCATGGGCTTGAGCCAGCCGGCGGTGAGTTCGGCGTCCTGACCGGACCAGAGGAGCAGGAGGAACGAGATGATGAGGGTTTGAAAGCAGATGGTCAGGAGGAGGTGACCGCGGCGGCGACGGGCGTCGAGGGCTTCGACTTCGTCCGGGGTGAGGCTGCGTTCCTCAATGGGGATAAGCGTGTTGGCCATGGTCTTCTCCTGCGGGATTCTGTGGGCGACTGGATTATTACACCACAGGTTGGTTATGGATGGGAGAGGCAAAGGCGAAGCGGTTCGCGGAGGCTGAGGAGGGGCTGCCGAGGGTTCGCAATGAGCCGAGGGTTCGCAATGAGAAGACTGCGGCTAGAGGAAGGCGACGGATTGGATGCTGGTGACGTCGAAGCGCTTGCGGCAGCGAATGTTTTTGCAGCCGACGAGGTCGTCGCGGCGGACCATGTAGCTTTGGGCCTTGGCAAAACGGGCGCGGTCACGGTCGTCTGCGCCGCGGGGGAGTTGGGTCTTTTTGCGGCGGACAAGCCACGCGATCTGGTATTCGCCGGACTGGCCGCAGTGCGGGCAGGTCATGGTGTGGGTGCGGGTCTCGGGGCGTTCGTCGAAAAAGTCGCGTTCTTCCATGGGGCTCCCTTGGTGGAGGCGTCCGGCGGGCGGCAAATGCCCGAAGGGTGGTGCACCTTCTCCCTTAGTGAGAATAGCAGTGAGGAGCGATATTCTGCAGAGAGAGGCAGGACGATGAGGAAGGCGAAAAAGGGTGTGTTTTCCGTGGTGAAGGCGGTGAAGGCGAATGCGCGGGCGCGGGTGGGAACTCCGCCGGCCGAGAAGGTGCTGCCTGACCCAAAGGCGAAGGCGCTGGCCAAGCCGAGGCATAAGGAGACGCTGGCGGATCTGCTGGAGAAGCGGGGAGAGTAGTAG
>CAXTRZ010000407.1:2110-2685 GCA_964246715.1 uncultured Acidobacteriaceae bacterium
GGACAAAGCAAGGCGTAACGGGGATCGAAAGGAAAAAGCGGGAAAGAACAGAGAAGGGCAGGAGCGGGTTAGATAGGCAACGGCAAAGACTGATTGCGCACAGACAACAGCAGGAATGAGCAGCAGTGAGGGCAAGACATGCAACGAACGGGACGCGATGGGGCGCGAAGGAGAAGATGCGAAGGGCGCAAAGGGACGGGTGCGGCAGGGTGGTAGCGGCATCCGGTAAGCTGGAGAGATGAGTTTGGATGTCATTCTGGTGCTGTTCCAGATTGTGGTGCTGTTCTTTTCGTTCAGCGTTCATGAGTCTGTGCATGCGTATGCGGCGATGCGGCTTGGAGATCCGACGGCGTACATGCTTGGGCGGGTGACGATGAATCCGGCCAAGCAACTGGACCCGTGGGGGAGCTTTGTGATGCCGCTGATCAGTCTGCTTTTCGGCGGGGCGCTGGTGGGGTGGGGCAAGCCGGTGCCGATTACGCTGCGGAACTTCAAGCGGATCCGTCGGGATGACGTGCTGTCTACGCTGGCGGGGATGGGGAGCCATCTGGGGCTGGCGCTGGCGGCTCTTGTGC
>CAXTRZ010000408.1:0-2355 GCA_964246715.1 uncultured Acidobacteriaceae bacterium
AGTACGTCCTCTACATCGGCGCGGGGGCCGTCGCCACCGGCGGCCTGATCAGCCTCGTGCAGTCGCTCCCGCTGATCGGTTCGGGCATCGCCGGTAGCCTCCGGTCGATCGGCCGTCGCGGCGAGGGCGCGGCCGAGTTGGCGCGGAAAGTGGTGGAGGTGATTGAGGTCAATCCCGCACCGGCGCTGACGACGACGTATAAGGCGGGAGACTCGGCTGCGGCGAAGATTCGCAAGGTAGCTGTGAGGATCTATGGGGCGGATGGGGTGGAGTTCAGTGACCGGGCTACGGAGAAGTTAAAACAGTTTGAAGAGTGGGGGTTTGGCGGGCTGCCGGTCTGTATTGAGAAGACGCAGTACTCGCTGAGCGATGATCCGAAGAAGATGGGGGCACCGGCGGGGTGGACGCTGAAGGTGACGGATGTGGCGCTGTCCGCGGGGGCGGGATTCCTGGTGGTGACTTCGGGGACGATGATGCTGATGCCGGGACTGCCGAAGGCCTCGCGGGCGATGGCGATCGATGTGGATGAACGCGGGGAGATTGTTGGGATGTCGTAGGACTGCAAGGGAAGGCGTTGTAGGATTTGGGCATTCCCCTTGAAGGCGGTGTGCTTTGAATGCGATTACGTCGCTGAGTCCTTATACAAGTTTGATTGGGTTCGTGCTGGGCGTGCCGACAGCGGTGGGGGCGTACTACCAATCGTGGAAGACGAGGCAGGAGGCGAAGCTGGCGCGCCAGGGGCTGGTGTTCAGCGAGAACTGCCTGGAGTTTGTGCTGGACGACGGCACGACGGTGAACATGGTGCCGCTCGAGACGCTGCATAGCCTGCCGAAGCCGGGGGATATTGTGCTGCTGCCCGGTGCGGAGGATGGGCTGGATACGATGCTGGACCCAGTGCTACCGCACGGAGCGTACCGGGTGAAGCGGATTGAGCATATCTATGCACCGGTTCAGAGACGCCATGCGCATACGGGGCAGGCGCGGCTGGCGAAGGCAGTGGCGCATGTGGATCGGCTGGGGGATGGAAGGGCGTGAGCGCGGAGGAGCTTCCGGAGGCGCTGGTGAGGGCGTTCGAGGGCGATCAGACGCTGCTGCGGTGGACGATGGCACTGAGCGCGTGGATGCGGCGGGAGATCAGGGTGTGGGTGTTAGAGCCGAAGAGCGAAGACGCTCAGGTGCGGCGGGCGGAGCACATGGCGGAGCGGCTGTTGGCGACGATGGAGGCGGAAGTGGAGTTACCGCCGATGATTGCGTCTGCGCTGCGGAGGACACCTGGAGCGATGAGGGGGTGGGAGTCGATGACGCCGATGCAGCGGCGCATGGGGTTGCTGGCGATCTTCCGACCACATGGGATGGAAGGGAGACAGAGGCAGATTCAGAAGGTGGTGGATGCTTGCGTGGAGCGGGCGAAGAAGGAGTCGTGAGGACGACGACCTTTGAAAACGAACGAACCCTACCCCCGGGTACTTTGTACAAAGTATTCAGAAGATTGGAGTTAGAGGCGGACTTCGATGCCAAAGTTGCGCAGAGTCTCTGGGTATAGGGGGTGCGTCGTGCAAAGTATTCAGAAGATGGGAGTTAACGGGTAGGATGGAGGCACTTTTTTGGAAGGGGCGTGCAGAGACGTCGAGTTTCGTCCGAGGCCCCACGCTCCATCTCAGGGGACAGAAGCGTCCGTCCCCGGACCCTGGCCTTTGACGATGAGGCCGTCAGAGGATGGTGTACCTGGAATGAGCGACGGCAACTGCAACGGCCAACTCGGAGATTCTGGCTTCGCCAGAATGACGGCGTGGGTTGTGGATGACGGCATGGGTGGTGAAGAACGGCGTGGGTGCTAAGGACGCTCGGGCGGTAGTGGTTTAGGCGTAGTTGGGGTTAGCGGAGGACCTCTGGGGTGGCGGGGCCGTAGAGGACGCCGGTGAAGAGGAATTTGAAGGTGGCGTGGGGTTGGCCGCGGAAGGCGACTTCCGGGCCCATGAGGAGGACCTTGCCTTTGCCGACGTTGGCCTGGGCGATGGCGACGGAGTCATTGAGGTAAGTCTGGCCCCAGGCCCAGCCGCTGTCTAACAGATTGCCTTCGCCATAGTAGGCGATGACGGAGAGGCCGAGGTGGCCGGCATCCGGGACGGGACGGAAGGCGGGGCTGTTGTCGTAGAAGACGTCGACGGATGAGGGTACGCCGTAGGCGACGGGTTGGGTGTTATCCACCTGCGCCTTGAGGAGAGAGCCGGGGACGTAGAAGCGCTCCGGCGGGACGGGCTGCTCCTTGCCCTTGACGACCTCGGTAAGAGCGTCGCGGACGGGGAGCTTCATGGCGGAGTAGACCCGGCTGGAGCTACCGATGGTGAGCATGGT
>CAXTRZ010000408.1:2365-2681 GCA_964246715.1 uncultured Acidobacteriaceae bacterium
GAAGGCGGTGAGCTGCGGGAGGGTTTTGTCGGCGGTGATGCGGCCGAGCCAGGGGCGGAACTCGGCCGGGATGTCATCGGGTTTGGGCTGCTGGCCGAAGCGGGGACCGTCGCCGCCGGCTGCTCCGGCGGCTGGGCCTGCGCCGCCGGGAGCGGTAGCGGTGAGATTGGGAAGGACGCCATCGGTGAAGACGATGTCGTCAAAGGAGGCGTTGAGGTTGCCGGCGTCGAGGGTCTGGGGGTAGATGACGGTGAACGGGAACTCAAATTGCTCAAAGAGCCAGCGAGTCCAGCCGGAGGTGATGGAGCCTCCGTAC
>CAXTRZ010000409.1:0-2680 GCA_964246715.1 uncultured Acidobacteriaceae bacterium
GTCGGGATTTAGGTACGGTCGGGCTTTTCGCCCGATACCCCACCCTGTCCGACGATGAAGCCGTCGTCCGAGGGTCGGGCACCTGGTCTTGGTTGTCCTGGCGGTACCAGGATTGGCCGGGTTGGGCAGTTTCTTTGCTGTTCCAGACGTGATCCTGGTTGGCGGCGATCTGGTCCATGGTGCGGCCGGTGAGGACGCTGGTCTGGGCTTCGTCGGTGATGGTGGGGGCTTCGGGTGGGCGCTCGAAGTCGTCATGCTCTTTGATGAGGAGCCAATTAGGTTTGCCGGAGGAGGACCAGCGGGACTTCTTGCCGTCTGCTGCGGGCTTATCGGCCATGCGGATGAGGGTCCACTTTCCCTGGAGGCGGGTGCCATGGAGGATGAACTTGAGGGCTCCATCGCGCAGGCCGGCTTCGACGTCGGTGTGGCCGGGCTGGGGCTCCCAGGTGCCCTGGTCCCAGAGCATGACGGTGCCACCACCGTACTGGCCGGCGGGGATGATGCCCTCAAAGCCGCCGTACTCGATGGGATGGTCTTCAACTTGGACGGCGAGGCGGCGGTCTTTGACGGTGTAGCTGGGGCCTTTGGCGCAGGCCCAGGATTTGAGGATGCCATTCCAGGCGAGGCGGAAGTCGTAATGGAGGTGGGAGGCGGCGTGTTTCTGGATACAGAAGACCTTCGGCCCGCCTTGGGCCTTTGGGCTTGCTGTGGATGTTTTGGTGTCTGTTCCATCTCCGCTGGGTTCGGCGGTGGTGTTGAAGTCGCGCATGGAGCGGTAGCGGGCGAGTTGAGCGTCTCCGGCGTCGGCGGGGGCGGCAGCGGGGGACTTCGGCAGTTTCTTGGCGGCGATCTTTGCGGGTTTCTTGGCTGGCATGAGGACCTTCAGGGGCGGCCAGTGAAGTTGGGCGAGGTCGAGGGTTCTGATAAGGGCGGCTGAGCCGAGGCCAACCCCTCGGAGGCGAGATGTTGGGCACCTATGTGGGTGGTGGTTAGGCGGATTTGCGTTTGGGGGTGGACTTGGGTTTGGGTTTGGACCCGGGCTTGTCGGAGGTGTCCGATTTTACCAGGGTGATGCCTTTGGATGGCGGGACTTTGGCAGCGGGTTTCTTTTTGGCGGGCTCGGGCTGCTCGTGCTCGGTGTCTGCGGTGGAGGCAGGGGCGGCGATGGATTTGCGGAGGGCGTCCATGAGGCTGACCACGTTCGATTTGACGGGCTTGGGGGCTTCGTCCTTGGGGATGGGAGCGTGGTCGAGCTTGGCTTGGACGAGTTCCTTGACGGCGACCTCGTAGCCGTCGACGAACTTCGAGGGGTCAAAGGGGGCGGACTTGCGCTTGATGAGCTGCTGGGCGAGGTCGAGAGAGTCTTCGTCCACTTTTTGGGGCTTGATGTCGGCGAAGTACTCCTGCGGCTTGCGGAGCTCCTGGGCGTAGCGCATGGTGTAAGCCATCATGCCGGGCATTTTGTCGTCTGGGGCGGGGACGAGGGCGACGATGTGTTCGCGGCCAGCGAAGGCGATCTTGGAGAGGGCGACCTTGCCGGCGTCCTTAAGGGCCTGGCGAACGACGGCGAAGGCAGGGGCTTGGGAGTCGTTTTCGGGGACGACGAAGTAGGGTTTTTCATAGTATTCGGGGGAGATTTCCGAGGCATCGGCGAACTGGATGACCTCCATGGTGTGCTTGGAGGGAACGCGGAGGTTGGCGAGTTCGGAGGGCTCAATGGTGACGTACTGGCCCTTGGTGTACTCGTAGCCTTTGACGATTTCGTCTTTCTGGACGGTGGCGGTAGCAGCAATGGGGGCGTCGTCCTGCTGCTGGGAGGCTTCCTGGGCGCTGGCGAGGACGCGCTGCTGGCGGACGCGCTCTCCGGTGGAGCGGGAGATCTGATGAAAGTGGATCTCGGATTTGGATTCCGTGGCGACGAAGAGCTTGACGCCGAAGGTGACGAGCGAGATGGTGATCTGACCGGACCAGTAAGGACGCGCCATGAATGTGCCTCGTGTGACGTGAGATTCAGGAGCGAGTGCAAGAGATGTCCTGCGGGACGGGCCGCCTGCGCGGCGAGCGGTTCACTCCATCACGGGTGATCTGGTCGTGGCGAAGACGGGCGTCTATGGTTCTCCCATTGGTCGGGATGAAGATTGGTTAGGCGAAGCGTGTGGTGACGCGGCCGATGGTGGAGAAGCGGGCGTCTACAGAGGAGCCGGCGGAGGCCTGGATGTTGCCGGTCCAGGAGCCAGTGGTGATCCATTGGCCAGCGCGGAGGCCGCCGGTGCGGGCTGCGCCTTCATTGGCGAGGTATGGAAGCAGGCGGAGGAGGTTGCCGGCGGTGTTGGAGCCGGTGCGCTCGACCCGGATGGAGCCGTCTACGGCGAGGGTGACGGTCTCCTTGGAGAAGTCAATGGATTGCCAGTCTTGATTCCAGTTTGGGCAGGCGGAGCCGTAGACGAAGCCGCCGTGCATCTGGAGGTCGGCGATCATGGCGAGCTTGGGGACGGTTTCAGGATCGACGAAGGCGGGTTCGAGAATCTCGATGGCGGGATGGCAGGAGGCGAGTGCCGGGATGATCTCGGCGAGGGTGTAAGGCGTGGCACGCGGAGGGATGTCGGAGGCGAGGAGGAAGGCGACTTCAGCTTCGAGGCCGCGATAACGGTGGGTGCGGCCACGAAGGATGGCTCCACCG
>CAXTRZ010000410.1:0-2660 GCA_964246715.1 uncultured Acidobacteriaceae bacterium
ACGAGCGAGACGTTGCAAGCGTTTCGCTTGCTGGCCGATACGACTGATGAGCGAAGTCTCGGGGAGCGCCGCAAGCTCCCCAAGCGTTCGTACTCCCCATCTGCCAAACACAGTCAAAGTCGCCTCGTCGCAGAGGAGCAATGAGATGGGCAGCGGAGCAAGCCTCTTTGCCAATTCGTTCGTCTGGACGCAAATCACTCCAGTATGCGAACGAGCGAGTAGCAGACTTGCTTCTGCGTTGGAGCAGGTGGCTACGCTGCAAGGAAAACTTGCCGCCTCAAGCTCAGACTTCAGCTTAGTGGCGTACTGTTATGCCGTGCCGAACAAGATCTCGGGGCCAGTCCGATCTATCAGGAGCGTGACAGATAGCGTATTGACCTGAGCGTAGCTGTTGAGTGGCCCTGAGAGGACTTCTATCGGTGGGGAGAACCGCTCGGCAATCTCCAACACGTTCTCAAACGATGCGGTTTCTTCCGCGATGGAACGGTTGTGAAAGATTAACGGCCCGGTAGCCTCGGCCTGAACTTTGCTCATGCCGCGCGAGACGCCTTGGCTTCTCGCTGCGCGATTGATGGAGACAACACGCTGGAGTGGCGCGATGCCCTCGGTTACGGCGAGGGCATGAGAGCGGGCGGCGGCATCCGATCGCAGCCATGCAACGACGGGAAACTCCGGGATGTGGATCGCGGCATATTCCATCGACTATCTCCCCGCCGCGCGCATCCACGGCGCGGTCGAACTCCACTCGACCGCTCGGCCCGGCGCTTTTTACCGTAAGGAATTCGCTACGCGCTGGCGAATCACTTCCGCTGTTTGGGTCATGCTGCCGAGGACATGGATTGATTCGTTTGAAGCCAAGCGCGATGAGCAGTCGAGTACGCACTTTGCGCTCGATCTGGCGCAGGGCTCCTGAGTCAAGAGGAGCAGGATGGCATCGCCCTCCTGCGCAGCGCGGCTGAACCGATACCAGGTTGCTGACGGAATACGAAGGGCCTGATCCGGTGCAACGGAGGCGAGATCAAGCACTAAGACCCGAAAGCCTCCTGCCTGGAGAATCTGGTCCGCTGTCCGAAGTGCCTTTTCCAACTTGCTCCACGGCTTTGCCTCACGCTTTAGCCCGCCTTGTACGACTGCGGGTGAATGGGCGCGTTCGCGGGCATCGTCCGCAGCTGTGCGGTCGCTCTGCCGTAAGGGGTCGGACGCATCGGCACGGCGGGCGTTGAAATGCTCGTAGGCGACCTGCTCCTCTGGGGCGGCTGCAAGGCTCAGACTTTGGTTAGGGTAGCCGGGGGTTCCTTCCATCTTCTTGAGCCGCCTCTCTGCCCTCTGAACCAGCATCTTCCCCAAATCCCGGTCGATGCCCGTTGTCTCGGTGCGCGGATGGCGGATGCCGTGGTGCTGCGTCGATCTATTCGCCATATGATCCCGGCTGGGCACAACGGCTTTACCGGCTTGACCGGGTGGGCCGGGTTTGGCCCCTGCTCCTGCATATCCGAAAATCTGACCCAGAGCAGATTCGTCAGTCGGACGCCAGCGGCGGCGCTTCTTGCGTCGAAGCTATCGCTCACGTCGATGTAGGCGCAGGCCGAATCGACAGTCGCCTCACACAGGACAGACAGAGCCAGCGATGTGCGTCCCGCCGATGCGGGGCTGGTGAACTCGCAGATGCCGCCGATGGGCAACCCCCCACCCAACAAGGCATTTACGGATGCAATCCTAATTGGAAGAAGTCGTGGGGCTTGGACAGCCTGCGGCGATAAGGCGGCGGGAATCCGCGACGCGAGACTGCTCTCAATCTCCTGCCTCAACACCGCGCTTCGAGATTGCATCACCATTGCGTTTTCGCCTCTTCTTCTCCACCGCAAGCCCAGAATACTTGCACCTCCCCCGCGCAAGTCAAACTTGCACACAGGATGGTGCAACAGCAGTTATAGAAGGTGACAAACGAGGTCATTTGGAGGGGATGCACGAAGGGTGGGTCATCAGCACCACGTCACAAGAGGCGTCGTTGTTACCTATCGTCACGCGGTGTTGAGCAAACAGACGGCTGATCGTTCGAAGGTACGGATAAGCGCGCCGTCCATGAACAAACGGCTACGTTAGCGTCTGGCTCAGTAGTAGCAGATCACCAACTCTGCCGAATCGTGTACCAATGCTGCTGCGGTTTAGCTACGCCATGCCGTGCAGCTTGAGGTAGTGCAGCAATACTTGCGAGCTTACCGTAGGCGCGACTTTCTTCACTATCTCCCAGCCGCCTTTGGTAATCGTGCTGAAAGCGTGCTTGACTCCGTGTTCATCGTTACTCTGCGCTGCCCTCTCTGCTGATGCCAGAGAACCCAAGACCTCGTCAGCTTCCAGCGAATCAGGCTGCGCTTTTAGCGCGGCCCGAATGGTCGCAAGCTCTTGCTTCAATTCGCTCATGTTGTCAATTTGCAAGAGGTTCGTATGCGTGTTGCCGAGCTGCGAAACGCTACTACCTGGTCCGCTCTGGTTGACATGCTGGATATAAGTCGTCGTGCTGCCCGAATTCCGGTGGCTTGTGATCGGTGGGGGAATGAGTTCAAGGATGCTGCCTGGTTCCCTCCTTTCGCCGTTCTTCGTCTGGATCGTGTGCCAGTATTGGGCCAAGACGGTACGTTCATCATCGACCTGCGTAACAG
>CAXTRZ010000411.1:0-717 GCA_964246715.1 uncultured Acidobacteriaceae bacterium
AATATCACCAACCAGATCCTCAACTTCGGCCTGCCCGCGCCAATCGACGTGCAGGTGCTGGGCCGCAACCCCAAGAACTACGAGCTGACCCAGAAGATCATGCGGCGCATCGCCGAGGTGCCCGGCACCGTGGACGTGCACATCCACCAGCAGGTCTCCTACCCCACCATGCAGATCAACGTGGACCGCACCAAGGCCCGGCAGATCGGCCTCACCCAGCAGGATGTCGCGCAGTCCACGCTCATCTCGCTCACCGGCACCGGCCAGACCGCGCCCAACGAGTGGCTCAACCCGCTCAACGGCGTCAACTATCAGATCGTGACCCAGACTCCCATCTACCGGATCAGCTCGCTCCCTGAACTCAGCCGCACCCCCATCACCTCCACCACCAACGGCAACGCTTCGCAGCTCCTCGGCAACCTCGCCACCTTCCGCCGCGACGAGTCGCCCATCATCATCGACCACTACAACATCCAGCCCGTCTTTGATATCTACGCCGATGTCGACCGTACCGACCTCGGCGCCGTCGCCTCGCAGGTCCGCAAGATCATCGACGAAGAGGAGAAGAACATGCCCATCGGCACCGCCATCAATCTCCGCGGCGAGGTCGTCACCATGTCGGACTCCTTCCTGCGGCTCGGCATCGGCATCATCTTCGCCATCATGCTGGTCTACCTCCTCATGGCCGTCAACTTCCAGTCCTGGCTAGACCCCCTC
>CAXTRZ010000411.1:727-2651 GCA_964246715.1 uncultured Acidobacteriaceae bacterium
CCTTATGGCCATTCCCGGAGCCTTCTCCGGCATTCTCTGGATGCTCTTCGTCACCCAGACCACCTTCAATGTGCCGTCGCTCATGGGTACCATCATGACCATCGGCGTCGCCACCGCAAACTCCATCCTCATGGTCGTCTTTGCTAACGACGAGCGCATCGCCGGCAAAGACCGCTTTGAAGCCGCCCTGAACGCCGGCTTCACCCGTCTCCGCCCCGTGCTCATGACCGCCCTCGCCATGATCATTGGCATGTTGCCCATGGCTCTCTCCCTCGGTGAAGGCGGCGAGCAGAACGCTCCGCTCGGCCGCGCCGTCATTGGAGGCCTGCTCTTCGCCACTGTTGGCACCCTCTTTATCGTCCCCGTCATCTACTCCTTGCTCAAGAAGGAAGCTCCCATCAACTACGACAAAGAGATCGATGAGTTCGACCCGGACCTCCACCCCGAAGCTCAACCTGCATGACCTGCACCCCTTCAATCAGCCCGGTATCTCACCCTTTACGGCCTCATCGCAAAGGGTGAGGTACCGGGCGAACCGAAGTCCCGGCGAGCCGCGCTGGCTCGCTGGGGCAGAAAGCCCGGCCCATCTCTTCTGGTAAGCGTCACAACTCGTTCCACTCGCATCCCCAAGGAGTCGCCCCTCAATGCCTGACGATCCCCGCGACCGCTCCGCCAACCCATCCCACCGCCTCTCTGACGGTCGCGAAGACCTCGGCGACTCCCTGGCCCATCCTGTTCCGCGCGAGGACCGCGCCCTCGGCCAGAACTTCGCCCAGCGTAACGCCTATGACGGTCCCGGCCTCGGCGACGAGTTCGCCGCCCCCTCCCTCGCCAATGAGCGCGCCATGGGCGAGGCCTTCGCCGATCCCAACTCTCTGGATGACACCAAGATCGGCAAAAGCTTCGAGCAGACCAACTCCTCCGCCAAAAAGCACCGTCGCCCGGTGAAAGACGTCGTTGAAGCTCCCTTCAAGAAGCCCGGCTCAAAGAAGGTTCTTTTCATCGTCGTCGCCATCGTCGTCCTCTTCGCCGTCGTTGCCCTCATCATCGGCGTCATTCCCCGCCGCAATCGCAACAAAGAGACCCAGGAGAAATCCGACCAGGCCAAAAACGCCGAACCCGTCGTCGAGGTCGTCCGCATCGCCAACGCCAAACAAGGCGCGGGGCTCGTCGTTCCCGGTACCACCACCCCCTTGACGGAGGCCGCTGTCTACGCCCGCGCCAACGGCTATCTTAAGCAGCGCTTCGTTGACATCGGTGATCACGTCCGCAAGGGACAGCTCCTCGCCCTCATCGACGCCCCCGACCTCGACCAACAGGTCGATCAGGCTCGCGAGCAGCTTCGCCAGGCCCAGGCCCAACAGGCTCAGCAGGAGACCCAGCTCGCCCTCACCAAGGTCACGGTAGACCGCTACCGCGTCCTCGTCGCCAAAGGCGTCTTCTCCCGGCAGGACGGCGACCAGCAGGAGACCAACTACCAGGCCCAGCGCGCCAACGTCGCCGCCGCCCAGCGCAACGTGGAAGCCTTCCAGGCCAACCTCCGCCGCGTCATCGCCCTGCAGTCGTATGAGCGCATTACCTCCCCGTTCGATGGCGTCGTCACCCAGCGCAACGTGGACACCGGCGCTCTAATCTCCACCTCCGGCTCAGCCGGCAGCCCCGCGCCCACGCCCATGCAGTCCCCCGGCCTCACCAACGGCAGCTCCCAGCAGGCCGGAGCCACCAACACCAGCGGAGTCTCGGGCAACGCCGCCTCGCTCGCCACTCCATCCACCGGCGGCGGACAAGGCGGAGCCCTCTTCTCCATCGCTCAGGTCGAGCGTCTGCGCATTCTCGTCTCCGTCCCCGAGGGCTACGCGCCCCTCATCTTCACTGGCCAGCTCGCCAGCGTTCACTTCCAGGAGTTCCCCAACCAGGACTTCTA
>CAXTRZ010000412.1:0-2651 GCA_964246715.1 uncultured Acidobacteriaceae bacterium
ATCTCAAAGAGCTGTCCTTCGCGCTGAATCTCGGCAGCGCCAACATCCCCGGCTCGAAGCGCCTCTTCGTCACCGGCGGCAGCACGCTCACGCCCGGCACCACCGCGCCGGGCGACCCGCAGAACGTCAACGTCAACACCCGCAGCGGCTCCGCCGTCTTGCCCAGCGTCGCATCCGCCAGCATCTGCATCTTCAACTTGCGGCCCGCCTCATCCGGATACGTCCGTCCCAGATCGTCGAACACATGCTGCATATCAGCCTGCGCCTGCTCCTTCGTCACGCCCGGTTTCAGCCGCCCCACCATCGGCAGAAAATGCTGGTTACGATTCGTCGTGCGCGTCTGCGGCAGATGAAAAGGACGGTACAGCACCCCGGTCACGCTGAGCGGATAGCGAAACCCAGCAGGCATCACCCCGATCACTGTGTTCACCATGCCGTCCAACTTCACGGTGCTGCCCACCACATCGTTCCTGCCCGCAAAGCTCTGTTGCCATAATTCGTAACTCAAAACGATCACATCGTTATGCCCGGCCTGATCCTCACCCGGCGCAAACGTCCGGCCCATCATCGGTCGCACCCCAAACACATCGAAGAATCCATCCGTCCCATACACCGCACGCACCGGCGTCGCGCCCGTCGGCGCCTCCAGATTCGCGGACTCCGCCTCAACGCCCGCCATCCCTGCCAGCGTCTTGTTCTCCCGCCTCCCGTCCAGGTACTGCAGCCACGACGCAGGCTGCCCATATCCCTCCGGCGCATACGTCTGCAGTCGAACGATCTTCTCCGGCTGGTCGTACGGCAGCGGACGCACCACCGTCGCATCCAGCACGCTGAACACCGCTGTCGAGGCCCCAATCGCCAGTGCCAGCGTCGCTATCGCCACCAGCGCAAACGTCGGTGCTCGCATCAACTGCCGCACTGCAAACCGCACATCCTGCATCATCGCGCCCATCGTCCATCTCCGTTGCTCTTAGTTGTGCCGCGTCACCGTGCTCGCGTTCTGTTCCGGATCGGCTAGCAGTTGCGAGAGCTCCCCCTCCGCCACCACCTTGCCGTCGAACAGATGCACCTGCCGCTGCGCATGAGCCGCAAACCGTGGATCGTGCGTCACCATGCAGATCGTCGCGCCTTCCGCATGAAGCTCCGCCAGCAGCTTCATCACCGCTTCGCCGTTCTTGCTGTCCAGGTTTCCCGTCGGCTCGTCCGCCAGCAGGATCGAAGGCGAACCCGCCAGCGCCCGGCTCACCGCCACTCTCTGTTGCTGACCGCCGGAGAGCTGCGCCGGATAGTGCCGCATCCGGTGCGCCATGTTCACCCGCTCCAGCGCCTGCTGCACCCGCTGCTTGCGCTCGCTCGCCGCCATCCCCGCCCGGTAGGTCAGTGGCAGCTCGACATTCTCATACACCGTCAGGTCGCCGATCAGGTTGAAACTTTGAAAGATAAACCCAATCTCCTGGTTCCTGATCCTCGACCGGTCCCCGAAGTTCAGATTCGCCACCTCTTTCCCGTTCAACGTATAACGTCCCTCGGTCGGCGTATCCAGCAGCCCCAGAATTGAAAGCAGCGTCGACTTCCCGCAGCCGGAAGGCCCGGACATCGCCACATACTCGCCCCGCGTGATATCCAGATGCACGCCCGAAAGCGCATGCGTCTCAATCTCGTCCGTATAAAAAACCTTAGTCAATTGGTCAATGTGAATCAGGCTCTCGCTCATAGTCTTCCTAACGCTCCCATAGCAAAGTTTGTTCCGCGTAATGTGTAACTAGATTTGTTACGGATTTGCCAACCGAACCCTATCCGCTGAATCCCAACGCGACATATCCGACAGGATCACCACATCTCCCGCATTCAAGCCCTCAATCACCTGAATGCTGTTTACGCTCGCACGCCCAACTTTCACCGGAACCCGCGTCGCCGTCTTGCCATCCGCGCTCACGCGAAACAAACTGATCGTCGAGTTCTCATTCCCAAACGCCGGCCGCCCCACGTACAGCACGTCCGTCATTCGGTCCAGGTCAATCGTCCCATCCACGCTTAGGTCCGGTCTCGCCCCCTGCGGCAGCGCGCCCGCAAGCTCCACATCCACCGTCACCGTTCCGTTCTTGACCGCCGGATCGACCCGCATCACCTTACCGTCAATTACACCGTTATGCGTGTCCACCTCCGCGGGCTGCCCAATCTGGATATCCCTGGCCTGAGTCTCCGCAATGTTCAGCGACGCCTTAAGTTGATCCGGCTGCACTACCTTCGCCAGCGTCGTTCCCGGAGCCACATGTTCGCCCACCTGGTGCGGCAGGTCCACCAGGACCCCGGCGATCCCCGCCCTCACGCTCAGTGCCCCCTGCTGCCGCTGTCTCAACGCCAACATCGCCTGCGCCTGGTCGATCTTTGTCTGCTGCACCGCCACCTGCGTCGCAATAGCCTTCTGGTTCAATTCCAGCCGCTGCCGTTCAATCTCGTCTCGCTGCCCCAGCTCATCCGCCTTGCCCTTGCTCGCGCTATACGTCAAACCACTGATCACGCCCAGGTCATACAGGCTCTTATCCGTCTGCGACTGCAGTTGCGCCTGCTTCTGATCCGCCCCCACCGTCGCCGCGCCGGCGCGCTGCGTCATCAGATCGCTGCTCAGCCTCGCCTTAATGTTCTGCATA
>CAXTRZ010000413.1:0-2651 GCA_964246715.1 uncultured Acidobacteriaceae bacterium
GCCTCCAGTCCCGGATCATCCGCAATAAACCAACTGCTCCCTTGGTCCGGACTGAAGAACATCCCAAATTTTCCTCCCACCGGATCACCCAGCAGATACATCTGCTTGTCCGTCACCTTCCGCATATCGTCGAAGAACCCATTGGCATCCGGATCCTCAAACACCAGCTTCCACGTCTGGCACCCGTCCATAGTCTTATAGATCTTGCTTGCAGCTCCCTTGCCGCTCGCCATCACCACCGCAGTATTCGCGTCGAACCCCTGTACCCCGCGGAAGTCCAGCTTTTCCGCTCCCTTTGGCACGGTGCACGGCTGCCACAGATATCCGCCATCCTCAGTCCGCAGCACCGTCCCATTCGTCCCGCTCGCCCATGCCACCCCAGCTCCAAGCGAGTGAACCCCTCGCAGACTCGCCGTTGTATGCGACTCCTCCAGATCAAACTGCGCCCACGTGCGCCCCACCACCACCAGTCCAGCCAACAACACGACCACAGCTCCGATTTTCATCCCCAGAGTGTATCGTGCAACCGTCCGCAGCCTTCGCCTCCAATCCGCGTCCCATCAGCACACGTAAACTACCAGAAAGGTCCTCCCCCATGTTCGCTTCCGACGTAACCCGCGACGATCACGCCAAGAAGATCACCCGCCGCGCCTTCGCCATCGGCGGCACCTCCGCCGCCGCTCTCATCGCTATCGCCGTGCTGCGCAAAGGCCCTGGCGTCGAGGCCAGCGTAGCCGTCCACGGCACCCCTGGCGAAGTCACCCTTACTAATTTCTCGAATGATGGCAAGAACCTCGGGAAAGAGACCGTCGCAAAGGTGGTAAAGACGGATGGCGAGTGGTTCAAGCAGTTGGGCAAGAACTCCTTTAGCATCGCGCGGCAGGCGGACACCGAGATGCCCTTCTCCGGCGCGAACCTGAACGAGCACGGCAAGGGCGTCTTTCGCTGTATCTGCTGCGACACCGCGCTGTTCAGCTCCCAGACCAAGTTCGACTCCGGCACGGGCTGGCCCAGCTTCTGGGCTCCAATAGCCAAGGAGAACGTGCTTGAAGTCACCGACTCCTCGCTGGGAATGGACCGCACTGAGGTCAAGTGCGTCCGCTGCGAAGGCCACCTCGGTCACGTCTTCGACGATGGCCCCCGCCCCACCGGCCTCCGCTACTGCATGAACTCTGCCTCCATGAAATTCGTCAAAGCCTGATTGCCGCAGAACGTGGTGAATTGCAAGCAGAACGTGGATTTTTCCTGGTGAAACGCAGCCGGCTGCATCTGTGGCTATGGTGAAACCCGCGCCAATCGCGGGCTTCAACGTGTCTGCGTGGTATTTTTTATTTGTGGTGGTGAAACAAAGGGCTTAGAGGCGATGGCGGCGGAGTTTGGCCCTTCGCGTGCGTTTTTGCGCATGCCTTTTCCTTAGTGTGCTCCGGCAGGAGCGCTTCCGGGTTTCACCTTCTTGAGCAGCCATACCGCCGCGACGCACAGGAAGCAAAGCAGCGAAAGCCAGCGGAAGACATCCACGAACGCCCAGTTGCTCGCCTGCCGCTGCAGTTGCTGATAGAGCATCGCCGCAGCCGGTCCTCCGCCGTGCATACCGCCCGCGTTTGCCGGCCCAAAGTGTCCTGTCAGCGACTTTGCCATTCCCTGGATCGAGTTCTGGAACTGCGCGCCCGTCACCGGCACTTCGTTGATGATCTCGTTCTGATGAACGCTAGCCCGCCGCGTCAGCAGCGGCTGCGCAATGGAGATGCCGATCGATCCGCCTACATTGCGCATCAGGTTGAAGAGTCCGCTGGCGTTGCCAATCTGGTCGTTGCGCAGGGTTCCGTAGGATGCCGTGGAGATGGGCACAAAGACGAAGCTGAGCGCGAAGCCCGTGATCAAGATCGGCATCAGCAGCGTCGTCGGGGAAACCTCCAGGGTAAGGTTGCCGAAGTAGAGCGTCGTCAGCCCAAAGACGAAGAATCCGAAGGTCAGCAGCCATCGTGGGTCCACCTTGTTCGACAGAAAGCCGATGACGGGCATTCCGCAGATCGCCCCGAGCCCGCGCGGCGCAACTACAATCCCTGCGGTAAATGCCGTATACCCTAGCAATTCCTGGTAGAAGAGCGGCAACACCGTCGTAGTTGAGTAGATCCCGATTCCGAAGAGGAAGATCAGCAGCGACCCCACTGCAAAGTTCCGATTCTTCAGCACCTTCAAGTCGACCAGCGGATCCTTGCCCCACCAGCTCTGCCACAGGAAGACCAAAAACGAGACCACCATCGCCGCGGCCGCCCACCGAATCCAGGTAGCCCCGAACCAGTCGTCCTCCTGCCCCTTATCCAGGATCACCTGCAGGCATCCTGTCCACACCACCAGCATCCCGAACCCCAGCCCGTCGAACGGCTTCACCTTCGCGTCCTTGATGTAACCAGGATCGTGAACGAAACGGTTGATCATGATCAGCGCCAGAATGCCGACTGGGATGTTGATGTAAAAGGCATACCGCCAAGAGTAGGTATCCGTCAGCCATCCGCCCAGCGTCGGCCCAAGCACCGGCGCCACCACCACCCCGAAGGCGAAGACCGCCATCGCCGCGCCACGCTTGGCTGGAGGAAAGCTCTCCAGCAGAATGGCCTGCGAAAGTGGTTGCAGCGCACCGCCGCCTGCCC
>CAXTRZ010000414.1:0-397 GCA_964246715.1 uncultured Acidobacteriaceae bacterium
ATGCTGGGCGAGACGGAGTTGATGCGCAGCGAGGAGGAGGCGTACTCGGCGGCCAGAGCGCGCATCAGGCCCAGTTGGGTGTACTTGGCGATGGTGTACATCGACATGAACTTGGGGGGCATGCCGTGGACGACGCTGGAAAGCACGAACACCACCCGGGCGCGCGGCATTTTGACCATCCTGGGGAGGAACGCCTGGAGGAGCGTGACGATGGACCCGACCTGGAGGGTCATCTCTTCTTCGAGTTTGGCCCAGTTCAGCTTTGTGAAACGTCCGTAGGTCAGCCTGGAAGCAGGAAGGTGGACGACCGATGACGGCGTACCGATTGTGGCGATTTCCTGCTGCAGGCGCTCGGTTTCCGCAGCGACGGAAAGATCAGCCTGCAGCAGAGTAATGC
>CAXTRZ010000414.1:407-909 GCA_964246715.1 uncultured Acidobacteriaceae bacterium
GGCAGATTGAAGCTGCGTAAAGCGGTCCGCGCTGCAAAAGTAATGCGCCAGGACCCGAGCTGCGGAGTGCTCGAGCACGTCATGAACAATCGCGAGACCGATGTCGGAGGAGGCTCCCGTAACAAGGACCAGTTCTTCAGCCATGGAAGCCCACGCGTATCGTACTTTTGGAAACCGTTTTCCTGTTGCCGTTCAAAATGCGCCCGCGAATCTCGAAACGTTTGTAGGCTTCACTCATATAGGAAACTTCTCCGTTCACTGTGAGGAGTTCGCCGGCAAAACACGGCAGGCTGAAGTCGATATCCAGCCCCTGCAGCAGCGCGTATTTCCCGGGCAGGTACATTCCCACCAGGCGTGAATACAGCGAACTGCTCATCAGCCCGAAGATCACAGGGGCAGGATAACCCTGGGAGAGCGCGTACTCCGCATCGACATGCAGGGGATTGTGGTCGCCGGAGAGCGCGGCGAACTGCTCCGCCATTTCCTGGGTGAAACTCGCCTG
>CAXTRZ010000414.1:919-1778 GCA_964246715.1 uncultured Acidobacteriaceae bacterium
GGTGAATGTCTTCCCAGCGGTGCACGTTCATTTCGCAGCCAGCTTGGTCCGGATGAGATCCACCATCTCTCCCACGTTTTTGAGGCCCTGAAGCTCCTGAAAGGCGAATTTGATCTTGAAGTGCTTTTCGATCGCGGTCACCAAATTGATATGGGCGAGAGAGTCCCAGTCTTCCACGTTCTGCGCGTTGGACTCGCGTGTCACGACGAGCTCCGGCTGATCGAGAATGTCCTGAAAGATCGGTTGAAGCTGCTCGAGAATGTCATCCATGCGCGGCACTCGTTTCTAAAATGTTGATATGTGTGTTCTGGGGTGTGTAGTTCGCAAGCTCGAGCCGGTAATGAACGTTGCCATCCACTGACTGAGACTCGCGGGCGAAACCAAGACGATCGTACAGGTCCGCGACCATGCTGTTCTTTTTGGATGGAATGTAGACGCCGATGATGGCTTCGATGCGGAACCTGCGTGCTTCTTCGACAAGCCGGTCCAGCATCGCTAGTTCCATATCGCGCTTCAGGACACGGCAACTCATCAGCCAAAGGTCTATGTGCAGTTGCCGGCCATCGCGCCGCCCGAGCACCACGGACACAAGGCCATTGTCCCCGAAGCGATCGATCAGACGGCCGTAAAGCCCGACATACTCCGCATTGACCGCGATCGACTGTGCAGCCGCCGAGGAGACCGCGACGGTGTTCGAGGTCGCACCGGTCAACCCGGTCGCGGCGAAGGTGAGGGTGATCGACTCGGCGACGTTGTAGGACAGGTTCGCGAACGTCGCGAGGCCCGACGCGTTCGTCGAGGCCGTCACGGTCCCCTGCAGCGTCCCCGTCCCGGTGCCGCGGGCCGCAGTGATCGTGAC
>CAXTRZ010000414.1:1788-2639 GCA_964246715.1 uncultured Acidobacteriaceae bacterium
CCAGATACACGGGGCGGAAGCGCTCGATCTCGGCAGTCATCGCGAGCGAGTCAAGATACTCACCGTAATCCGCGAAGGTCGCCTGCGTCGCCGTGCGTTGGGCGTTCTGCGCGTACTGCCCGGCGCGCGCAAGGTCATCCGCCGAGAGCGAAACAGCTTCAAAGTACCGGCCCTCCTGAAGGACGGACGGATACAGCGCGGGATTGTCGCCGAACTCGGGCACAGCTATGCCGGGAATTTGCGCAGCGACGATGGCCCTCTCCGCCGGATTGTCATCCACGAAAACGAAGGAGTCCGTTCCCAGGTTCAGTTCCTTCGCGAGCGCGGCAATGTTGTCGTGCTTCGGGTCCCAGTTGGCGCGGAACGCCGAGATGTGCTCGAGCCGGAGCACGGAGCTGGGATGCTCGAAACCAGACCGGGCGACCTCATCGTTGTTCTTCGAGCAGACCGCGAGCAAGACGCCGCGGTTGCGTAACGCGAGGCAGTACTCCTGAAAGGCCGTGAAGGCTTCCGCAACAGGAGTCTCGCGGCCGATCTGAATCTTCTCCACGCCGTCATCGCCGATGACACCGCCCCAGAGGGTGTTATCCAGGTCAAGAACGAGAACCTTACGCGAGAGACCATACAGAGCCCGAACGATGGATGTGAGCGAGCGGGCCACGGCCAGGTTGGCTTCCACCGTCAGGAGGAGCTTGTAGCTGAACCATCGCTCCCAGTCAAACCAGTGGACCAGGCCCATCTGCGCGGAAAGAGAGAGCACGTCGTGGAGAGTGATGCGAGGATGTGTTGCCGCATACTCCGCAAAGGCGGCGTTGAGCGCGAGAAAAAAACGGGTCGAACCGCCCGGCGAC
>CAXTRZ010000415.1:0-2630 GCA_964246715.1 uncultured Acidobacteriaceae bacterium
CGTACACCGTCGTCCTCACAGCCGGCTCCTTCACAGCCAAACAGCCTCTTACCGTTGAGGAGGACCCCCGCGTCACCAAAGACGGCGTCACCACCGCCGACCTCGCCTTCCAGTTGGAGCACAACCTCCGCATCCTCGCCCTTGTCAACGACACGAACCGCCTCGTAGCTCGTCTCACCGCAGCCCAGACCCGCTTCAAGGCTGACGCCGAAAAGACCAAGGCCCTCCAGGCCATCGCCGACAAGCTCCTCACCCCAAAGATCCGCTACAGCCAGCCCGGCCTCCAAACTCACGTCACCTATCTTTACAGCGAAACCAACTCCACCGACCAAAAGGTCGGCCACGATGCCATCGACCGCTACAACGAGCTCCGCAAAAAGATCGACGACCTCACGGCCGGCCTCAACCAGGTCGCCGGAGAAGCCAAGTAGTCCTACACTGGTCCCGAGCCATCGCAACACTCCAGGAGCATCATGAGCCCTCGCACCTCCAGCCTCTTCCTAGCCGCCACCGCCGCCCTGCTCTTTTCCGCATCCGCTCCTGCCCAGATCCCTGACGCCAAGCTCTTCAATGACATGCGCTGGCGAGAGATCGGACCCATGCGCGCCGGCCGTACCCGAGCCCTGGCCGGCGTCCCCAGCCAGCCCGCTACCTTCTACCTTGGCGCCGTCAACGGCGGCGTCTGGAAGACCACGGACGCCGGCCACACCTGGCACAGCCTATGGGATGATCAGCCCTCCGGCTCCATCGGTTCCATCGCCGTCGCTGAGTCAGATCCCAACATCGTCTACACCGGCAGCGGCGAAGGCCTGCAGCGTCCGGACCTGTCCACCGGCGACGGCCTCTACAAATCCACCGATGCCGGTAAAACTTGGACCCACCTCGGTCTGCGCGACGGCCAGCAGATCGGCCAGATCGCCATTGACCCCCATGACTCCAACCGCGTCTTCGTCGCCGTCACTGGCCACCCCTACGGCCCCAACCCGGAGCGCGGCATCTTCCGCTCCACCGACGGCGGCGTCACCTTCAAAAACGTCCTGTTCACCAACGACCGCACTGGCGGCTCCGACGTCGAAATCGACCCTCAGCACTCCAACATCATCTTCGCCGGCATGTGGCAGCGACAGGAAGCTCCTTGGGAGAACGGCTCCTTCACCGGCTCGGAAGGCGGCCTCTACCGCTCCGCCGATGGCGGCGACACCTGGACCAGACTCACCGGCCACGGCCTCCCAGACGATATCCTCCAGGTTAACATCACCATCTCCCCCGCGGACTCCCGCCGCGTCTACGCCGCCGTCGCCACCACGCATAACACTGTCTTGCTTATGCGCTCCGATGACGAGGGCGTGAACTGGTTCCATGTCTCCAAGGACGATTCTCGCCCCGAAGCTCGCATCGGCGGCGGCGATGTTCCTGTTCCCCGCGCCGACCCCAAAGATCCGGACACGCTCTATGTCGCCAGCGTCGTCACCTGGAAGTCCACTGACGGCGGCAAAAGCTGGTTCGGCCTGCGCGGCGCGCCCGGCGGAGACGACTACCAGAACGTCTTCGTCAATCCCAACAACACCAAGGTCATCGCCCTCGCCTCGGACCAGGGCGTCATCATCAGTGAGAACGGGGGCGAGACCTGGTCCCAGTGGTACAACCAGGGCACCGCCCAGATGTATCACGTCACCACGGACAATGCCTTCCCCTACCGTGTCTGCGGCGGCCAGCAGGACTCTGGCTCAGCTTGCGTAGCAAGCAGAAGTGACGACGGCCGCATCACCTTCCACGACTGGCATCCAGCCGGCATTGAAGAGTACGGCTACGCCGCCCCTGACCCACTCGATCCAGACATCGTCTACGGCGGCAAAGTCACCCGATATGACCGCCGCACCGGCCAGGTCCGCAGCATTGAGCCCAAACCTCTGCGCTCCTACCGCGTTCTCCGCACCGAGCCGCTCATGTTCTCCCCTGTCGACCCGCATAAGCTCTACTTCGCCACCAACACTCTCTGGCTCACCTCCGACTACGGCCAAAGCTGGAAAGAGATCAGTCCGGATCTCAGCCGCGAGGCCGGCTACGAACTTCCTGAAATCGTAGCCAAAAACTATGCCACCATGCCCGCCGCCACCAACGTCCGTCGCGGCGTTATCTACTCCCTCGCTCCGTCACCAGTCGATGGCAATCGTTTATGGGCCGGCACGGATGACGGCCTCATCTGGACCACCTCCGATGCCGGCACCCATTGGAGCAACGTTTCGCCTCCCGCGCTCAAGCCATTCTGGAAGGTCTTCAACATGGATGCCGGCCACTTTGACGCGGGCACCGTGTACGCCGCCGTCAACACCCTGCGCCTCGATGACATGCGTCCACACCTCTTCCGCACGCATGACGGCGGCCACACTTGGACGGAGATCAACCATGGCATCCCAGATGGAGCCGCCACCAGCACCATCCGCGAGGACCCCAAGCGCAAGGGTCTCCTCTACGCCGGCACCGAGACCCAGGTTTACGTCTCCTTCAACGACGGAGACGACTGGCAGAGCCTTCGCCTCAACATGCCCGCCAGTTCTGTTCGCGACCTTGCCATTAAAGACGACGACCTCATCGCCGGAACCCACGGCCGGGGCTTCCTCATGCTGGTC
>CAXTRZ010000416.1:0-2629 GCA_964246715.1 uncultured Acidobacteriaceae bacterium
AACGCTTCGAGCAGCGGACGAAATATCCCGTTTTGTGGGGTCTTCGCCGTGGGCCTTGATGAAACGCCTGGCTATCTCCCGATCAAGGTCGGTTTTGGTGAAAGTGGACTGGTTTGCGGTCAGGGCTTGCAGGATGTCAGCCGCGTCGAGGGGATCGCGTTTCTCAGGTGTCTGATATTCAGTTGCTGGTTCTGGCGGCGCGGACGATTTCTGCGACGGCGCGGGTTCCGCCTTTGACCTTCGCGGTGGCACGTCGTATCTCTCGCGCCAGGCGGCGCGGAACTGCGACTGTATCTGGGAGGCGCGCGGAATCGACGCAGGGTCGAGGTCTTTCAGCCTTTCCCGCATCTCCGCCAACTTCACGCCGGCACGCCTAGAAGCGCTGTGAATGGTGCCGGTGCGGTCTACGACGACATAGTCTCGCCGGTCCCCGAGACAGAGTATGTAATCACGCTCGAAAAGAGCCGAACGGAAGGACTTGCCATCGTCTGACATACGCCAGCATTCCTTCACGTCTGCTGCAACCTGGCGGGGGTCGATGCCACTGCGTCTGGCCTGCTGGAAGTCGTGCTGGTTCGGAGCGGACTTACTCTTCTCCCGTCGCTCATGGCGCGTGCTGGTCTTGTCCTGGTTAGCGAACTTTGGATTGGCAACTTTGCGCAATCCGAAGCGCTCCTCGATCTCCCGAGCGGCCTCGCAATTTCGGTGGTTCGACGCCTTGTCGCTGATGGCAGTGCCAGGCTTCATTCGGCGCAGACGGCCGCGCGTGTCAGGCGCTATCTGCTCTTCACGTCGAATACGGGACCAGACAACGTGAATGTGCTCCCTGCCCTTGTCGTTCTTATGGAAGACAACCGCACGGGGCTGGCCTTCGAACCCCAGATGCTTCTCCAGAATGTTGACGGCCTCAAGATGCTGTTCCCGGGTCAAGATTTCTTCAGGCGCAGGCGAAATCTGCCCGTGCCATAGGGGCTTCTGAGTCTTCCCTTGTTTGGACTCCGCCTCCCAAGAGCAGAACGATCTATGCAGGTCCGGGAACGCCGATCCGCGCAGCTCCAAGACTGCGACACGCTCGTTCTTTTCGTGCGTGAGATAGTCGGCCAGATATGCTGCGAGCTGACCGCCGTTGGTGCGCGCCTTGCCTTTGATAATCATCTGCCATACCCGAGCGCTTTCATCAGTTCTTCAGTGACCTGAATGATGCGACCAAGCACGTACTCCACCTGTGCTGTGATTGGGGTTTGGCCTACCTCGGTCTGTCGGCTTAGAGCTGCGACCATCCGTTGCAGTTCGGCGCCGATCGCGTTCCCATGGCTGATGGCCGCTGCGATGGCTGCTGAGTCGATACCCGGAATGCCCTTGGCGGGCGTCTCGCGGGCGAGCGTCACGGTGCGGATGTAGGTGGCAACGGGAAGGTCCGAGGCTTTGGCTTTGTCTCTTATCGCGATCATTTCCGATGGGGTGAATCGGACCGGCGGACGGACGCTCATCTTCTCTGCCTTCAAATCTCCTTTGCGCGGCATGTGGTGGCCCTCCGGGGTCAACGGGGCAGAGCCCCTTGAATCGTGCGAGGTAACTCGCACACGGCTCGCATAACTTTTGTTCGGTCCTACTGAGCCACACAGTTTTTTCGCGTGGTATGGTCACTATAGCTGAATGACGGTATGCCAATAAACAATAATTACCGGCACACCGGCTTTGGACTTGAGTATCGAGGGAAGAAAAATGGCGAGCTTTTGGTCGTTCATCGTCTTTGTGGTCTCGGTCGCATTACTGGTCCGGTCCATCAACTTCATTCGTCGCGCCAAAGCGAAACATCGGGCTGCTCTGCTGGCTGATGGCTGGGGCGAGCGTAATCAACCGAAGCGGCTTCGTGAGGACCGATACACGCGGGTGTTTTTGATCACGTATGCGGTGTTCGGTGGCCTTCTGAACATGGTCCTGAACGCTGAGATTCCGTCGCCGATTTTGGCGCTGCTGATATCGGCGGTGGTGTCGCTTGGGGTCGCTTCGTTAGCGTGGTCGGTTCACAGAACTTATGTGGAGATTACGCACCCGATCGGCGACTTGGCCTTGGCCATGCGGGACAACCTGTTTTACCGGCGCGCCAAGCAGCTTGAGCCGAAAGGCGAGCATGGAACGGCAGAGGAAGTCACTCCTGACAGAGCTGGCTTTTCAGTCAATCCGGTGAAGTGGCTTGCGGGTGGTTATCAGCCTGTCGTGATCTCCGATAAGGCGGTTGCTGTAGCTGCTGAGCCGGATGTCGATTTCTCACGTCTCCGGGGCAAAATCCTGTCGATGCTGGGAGGGACGAAATGAGCCGGCGTGTATTCCTCGGAAGCGCGCTCGAAGCGGGGGCGAACTTTGCCCCTGTCTTCGATGAGGGAGAGGCGGCTGTTGCTGTTATCGCGGAGACCGGGAGGGGAAAGACCTTATCCGTTTTGACACCGACCGCGATCACGCATCAGGGCTCGCTTTTCTATGTCGATTTCGACGGGCAGATGACCAGGAACGTCGGCTTGTGGCGTGAGGCGATGTTGGACCAGGAGGTTCATATCTTCGACCCTTTGGAGGTCGTTCCAGATAAATACCTGCCGAAGCGCCTGGCACGACAAGACAACCGACGGGC
>CAXTRZ010000417.1:0-2621 GCA_964246715.1 uncultured Acidobacteriaceae bacterium
GAACACCGCCCCGCCCCGCTCCTCACTGGAGCCGACCTCATCGCCGCAGGCTACCCCCCCAGCCCCCAGTTCAAACCCATGCTCACCCGCGCCGAAGACGCCCAGCTCGAGGGCACGGTTCATACTCCGCAGGAGGCTTTAGAGCTGCTTGCAAGCGAGTTCGGTCCACCGCCCATGGAGGGCCGAAAAGATGCGCCTGTATCTCACTAAGAAGGTTGCAGGTTATGGATTCGTCCGGGAACGTACGCACACTTTATGGTGCATTTTCACCACAAATAAACTTTTTGTGGTTGAAAACGCGAATCCCCAATGAAGACGCACCCTTCACCATGCGCAGTGGTGGCAATTCACCACGTTCGCCAGCAGAAATCCACGTCTGAAGCGCTAAAACCCACGATGCCAGTGCATGGCGAGAGCATGGACGAGCCACAGACCGGGTGCCGTGGCCGCGGCAATCCCCATGCGGATCAAGGAGTTACGCTTCCGTCTCGCATCCAGGTCGACATGCGGCTGCGGCTGCGTGGCTGTGGCTGAGACGTGGTGCTTCCTGGTGGTAGTGCGGGGTACAACCCGGAGAGGCGTCGTGCTGCTCATGGAGGTTACTTTCGCGTGCGAGACCGCCAGATGAAGCCCGTGGGCGCGGCCCTGTTGCCGTCGGTGCGAGGCTGCTGTGTTTTCACGGACCAAAGGCGCTCGCTCCTGAGACGGTGCTCCTTCTCTACACGCACAAGCATAACCCCGGTCCTTTCCATCCTGAAATCCCACGAAGGTTTCAACTCTTTGCTATGGTCGGGGTATGGGTTCCGGCCTTATCCTCGGCATTGAAAGCAGCTGCGACGAGACCGCCGCAGCGGTTGTCCGCGCCGGCTCGGAGGCCCTTTCGAACGTCGTCGCCTCCCAGATCTCCCTCCATGCCGCTTACGGCGGCGTCGTTCCGGAGCTCGCCTCCCGCGAGCATCTACGCAATATCGTCCCCGTCGTCCGCGCCGCCATGGACCAGGCGGGAGTTGATTTCAAAGCACTTGATGCGATCGCCGTGACTGAAGGCCCTGGTTTAGCCGGCGCTCTTCTTGTCGGCGTTTTGTATGCCAAAGCTCTTGCCTTCGGCCTCGACAAGCCTTTGATCGCAGTCAACCACCTTGAAGGCCACATCCACGCTGTCCTCATGGAAGCCCGGGCCCACGGCACCAACTTTCAGGACTTTCCCCTCCTTGCACTCGTCGTCTCCGGCGGCCATACCCACCTGTACCTCACCGAATCCAGATCCGGAACCTGGAGCTATCGCAACGTCGGTCGCACGGTAGACGACGCTGCCGGCGAGGCCTATGACAAGGTCGCCAAGCTCCTCGGCCTTGGATACCCCGGCGGTCCTTGGCTGGACGCTCTGGCTAACTTTGGTAACTCAAAGGCCGTTCCCTTCCATTTCGGACCCATCCGCAGCAAACAATCCGGCCCGCGCTTCGATTTTTCTTTCAGCGGCATCAAAACTGCCGTCCTACGGTACGTAGAACTTCATGGAATGAGCCCCGGAGCCGAAATACGGCGCGCGGCTCTGGCGCGGGCCGGAGGGCTCAAGCCATTGGAAGCAAGGCACTTGCTAGATACGCAGACGCTTGATCTTATCGCGTCGTTCCAGGCGTCAGTGGTGGGTGTATTGCTGCGACAGACGTTTGCAGCGGCGGAGGCATTCGCAGCGCGGGCAGTGCTTGTCTCCGGCGGCGTTGCCGCGAATCGTGAGTTGCGGCGCAGGTTTGAGGACGAGGGTGCAGCGCGCGCGCTTCCGGTCGCGTTTCCATCCGTCGCTCTCTCTACAGACAATGCGGCGATGATTGCGGCGGCGGCGTGGCCAAAGCTGGTGAGCGGCGATGTAGCTTCCGAGGGGATGAGCGCGGAGCCGCAGATGCGGCTTGGCGAGTGATCGAATCGGCTAGAATCGAAGCTGACAAAATCTTGAGGAAATTGACTGCAATCTGCGTACTACGCGCAGTTGCGGTGAGCTTGGCGGACCGGTTTGACGCATTCTGTTTTGCAACTCTTCAACACTCTTGGCGGCCGGATTGAGCCGCTGACCCCGGCGGATACGGCCACGCTGCGCATGTATGCTTGCGGTCCCACCGTATATGACTATGGCCACATCGGAAACTTTCGCACCTTCATCCATGTCGATGTGCTGCGTCGCTACCTGAAGCAAACCGGCGTGATCGTGAAGCATGTGATGAACGTAACGGACGTGGATGACAAGATCATCCGCAACGCGGCGGCAGCGGGGATGCTGATCGGCGAGTACACGAAGAAGTTTGAGGACGCCTTTTTGGAGGATATGGACGCGCTTGGGGTGGAGCGACCGGAGGTGCTGCCGCGCGCGACGGAGAACATTGAGGAGATGGTGCGGTTGATCGAGATGCTGGCCGCAAAGGAGATCGCGTATCAAATTGAGGATGGGAGCTGGTACTTCCGGATCGCTCGTTTCGCGGAGTACGGGAAACTTTCGCAGCGTGATTTTGAGGGGATGGAGGACGGGGCGCGGGTGGATGTGGATGAGTATGAGAAGGACTCGGCCCGGGATTTTGCGCTGTGGAAGGCGGTAAAGCCGGGTGAGCACTCCTGGGAGACACGGATTG
>CAXTRZ010000418.1:0-2617 GCA_964246715.1 uncultured Acidobacteriaceae bacterium
GTCCATGACGAGGATGGTTTTAAGGCCTTCGCCGGGATTCTCGCGGCAGACACCTTTGAGCTTATCTAAAGGCTTGCCGGAGTTAAGTCCGTTCAAAGAGCCCTGAGTCATGACCTCCGCAATGCCTACGGGTCCGAGAAAGCCTGCAGGACCGCCGATGTGAATCTCAAGTTCAATGGGAAGCATGGGGCGCAGCTCTGCGACGCCAGCAATAGCCGACAGTTTTGTTTCGTTCACCTGATGATCGCCACGCAAGAATGCAACGACTGGGCGCGGCAGGCTCTCTGGTGTGATTGTGGCGGGAAGCCCCATGAAGGCGACGCACTTGATGTCCTGCGAGGCGTGGATGCCGAAGAAGGCGGTGACGTCCGCGATGGAGGCCTTGCCGGGGGTGTGGACGAGCTCGGGGAGACCATCGCCGGTGGGCGCGAGGTCTTCAACGGGAGCGAGTATGCTGGTGGCTTTTTCCAGGTTGGCTGCGTAGCCGGAGGGACTGCTGGCGATGAGGTCTTCGCCGGCTTCGGTGTAGACCATGAACTCCTGCGACTGCGATCCGCCCATGGCTCCGGAGTCGGCTTCGACGGCGACGTACTCCAGGCCGCAACGGTCAAAGATGCGGCGGTAGGCGGCGTCATGGAGGTTGTAGCTGAGGTCGAGGCCGGCCTCGTCAAGGTCGAAGGAGTAGCTGTCCTTCATGAGGAACTGGCGGACGCGGAGCAGGCCGGACTTGGGGCGGGGCTCGTCGCGGAACTTGGTTTGAATCTGGTACCAGATCTGGGGAAGCTGTTTGTAGCTGCGGAGCTCGGAGCGGGCGATGGCGGTCATGACCTCTTCATGGGTCATGCCGAGGCAGAGCTCCGCGCCCTTGCGATCTGACAAGCGAAACATATTTTGCCCCATCGAAGCCCAGCGGCCTGATTCTTCCCAGACCTCGCGCGGATGGATGGTGGGGAGCAGGAACTCCTGACCGATGCGATCCATCTCCTGGCGAATGATGGCGACGATCTTGTTGATAGAGCGGTTGCCGAGGAAGAGGTAGCTGTAGATACCGGCGCCGAGCTGGCGGACGTAGCCGGCGCGCAGCAGCAGCTTGTGGCTGGCGACTTCAGCGTCGGCGGGGGCTTCACGAAGGGTAGGGATAAAGAGCTTGGACCAGCGATGCATGAGTTGGGCGCGTACCTTCCCGCTCAGAGGGTTGCGTGTTGCCGAGCGAAGTTTCATTTTACCGTTGCCGGCGCGATCAACTGGTGACATAAGGGGTAACTCTCTGCTGAACAGCGGCTTACTGTCTGCTACGCGACCGACTTTAGGCGGCAATGCGGATACTTTCTGTAACAGTTGAAAAGCGCAATGTCGGGGCCATGCACAGTCTTAGCAATCCATGCTGAATGCGCGTGAAAAGAGTTGATTTGTTGGAAGCAGAGCAAACACTGACGTCTAACCCGGTCCGGCCCCGCAATTTGATTCTGCAGCGGTTACCAGAAGATCGCTACATGGCGATTGCGAAGTTGCTGGTTCCGGTGGATCTTCCCTCCGGGCTGCGGCTCAGCGAACCGAACCAGCCGATCCGGTATATTTACTTTCCGGTGAGCGGGCTGGTCTCCGTCGATGCGCTGACAAAGAAGGGCGAGTCGGTGGAGGTGGGCGTGATCGGCCGCGAGGGGCTGGCCGGATTGCCCGGCCTGTTGGGCGACCTGCAGATGGAGCACTCCGTGATTATGCAGGGCGCGGGGAGCGGGCTGCGCATCCGCGCCAACCTGGCACGCGAGGAGTTTCTGCGCGCCGGGCCGTTCGCGGAGCTGGTGCATCAGTTTATCTACCTGCAACTGGTGCAGACGTCCCAGAGCGCGCTGTGCAACCGGCTGCATCCGGTGGATGCGCGGATGGCGCGGTGGATGCTGACGGCGAGCGACCGGCTGGAGTCTACGACGCTGAACCTGACGCAGGAGTTCCTGGCGCAGATGCTGGGATCGCGGCGGTCCACGGTGACGGTAGCTGCGGGAAACCTGCAGCGGCAGGGCATGATCGACTATGCGCGGGGGCGGATTAAGATCTTGGATCGCGGAGCGATGGAGCAGGTATCGTGCGAGTGCTACCAGATCGTAAGGACGGCCTACGACCGGGTGCTGGGCAGCTCTTAGGGTTCTGTCTCAGAAGTTCTTTATAGAGGTCAACTGAGCTTTGCGGTGGTCCAAAGTGCAAGCACAGAGATTCTAGCTTCGCCCCAGAATGACGGCGGTGTACGCGATGACTGAGACACTACATTAGGGCTGGGTTTGCCAGAGGTCGTGCAGGTGAACCACGCCCTGGACGATGTTTCCTTCCGCATTTTCTTCCACGACGACGAGGGACGTGATTTTGCGCTCTTCCATGAGGGTGAGCGCGTCCGTGGCGAAGGCTGCGCCGGTGATGGTCATAGGGCTGGGATTCATGATGTCGCCTGCGGTCTGCTCCAAAACGTGCGGGCCGGGGCGGGAGCCGGCGCGTTCCAGCATGCGGCGGAGGTCGCCATCGCTGATGATGCCGGCAAGGCCGCGCGAGGGAGTGAGGACGGTGGTCATGCCAAGCTTTTTGCGGGACATCTCATAGATAACCTGGGGCATGGGGGTGCCAGGGG
>CAXTRZ010000419.1:0-2615 GCA_964246715.1 uncultured Acidobacteriaceae bacterium
CATCGTCATGGTCTCCCCCGCGCTCGCCCCCACCTCCGGCTCAGACCAGATCTCGCCTATCCCGTACATGGTCACCCTGCCCTCCATCGTCGCCGCCAACTACGAGCGCAAGGGCATGCTCTCCAATGAGTCCATGGCCCCCGTCCTCCAGTATGTCCAAGGCGAGTACGCCACCGACCTCATCCACGGTTTTGCCGACCCGCAGGCCACGCCGCGCGTCGTCAAGAAAGTGACGGAGCTCACCGGCCTCGACCCCACCTTCGTCAAGCAGTCCGGCGGCCGCCTGGAGACCCAGGCCTTCCTCCGCGAGGAGTTCCGCGAGACCGGCAAGCTCGGCAGCCGGTACGACCCCAACGTCACCGCCTACGATCCCTTTCCCTACGCTCCCCAGCAGGAGACCAACGACCCCATCCTCCTCTCCATCATCGCCCCCACGACGACGGCGATGGTCGATTGGGTCACTCGCACCGTGGGCTGGAAGACGGACGCCCGCTACAACGCGCTCTCGGACGAGGTCAACCGCAACTGGGATCGCGGCGGGCGCAACGGAGCCTTCGGCGGAGCAGCCGCCTCTACCGACCTCCGCGTCGCCGTCGCCACCGACCCCAAGATGCGCGTGCTGATCGCTCACGGCTGGGCGGACCTCTCCTGCCCCTTCATGGGCTCGGTCCTGACCGTCAATGAGATCCCCATCATGGGCGACCCGACCCGCGTCCAGGTCCATATGTACCCCGGCGGCCACATGTACTACGCCCGCCTTGGCAGCTCCCTTGCCCTGCGCAAAGACGTCCAGGAGATGTTCTCCAAACATTAATGCACCCGCAACCCAGGTGCCCCCACATCTCGCGTCTGAGATGTGGGTTGTAGTTGAGACAGCTCGTGTATGAGTTCGTCCGGCAGTGTTGCACACTTCCTGGTGCAATCTCCACCACAGCTTAACTTTTCACGGTCAAACGCAAATTCCCTAAGAAGGACGCACCCTCCACCATAGCTTGTGGTGGTCACTTGACCACGTTGCCGCTGCACTTCACCACTCTTTGTCCACGTTTAGCCGGTAGTCACAACCGCCGGCAGTACAAGCTGTTCTGACCCATGCTCATCTGTAAATGGTTGAAAACAGGCCCTGCATCGCGCCTCATACACGCCCGCCGCCCCGACCACCACAAGCTCCCGGCTCTGTCCCAGCCGCTGGGTATGGATCGCCGGCGCACCGCACGCCATGCACACCGCGGACAGCTTCGTCACTTCATCGGAGATCGCCATCAGCTCCGGAATCGCGCCAAATGGCCGTCCCATGAACGTCGTATCCAGCCCCGCCACCAAGACCCGCTTGCCCAGATGCACAAGCTCCATGACCAGCGGCACAATGGATTCATCCAGCCATTGCGCTTCATCAATGCCGATAACCTCAACATTTGAAAGCTGTTCCGCCAGCGCTTCGCGGAGCCGCTCTACATTGGCGATGGTGGTCGCCTCATGCAAATGATTGGAATGGCTGGCGATGGCGGTGCGGTGGTAGCGCAGATCGAGATCCGGCTTGAAGCAGGTGACGCGCTGCCGCGCGATGCGAGCACGCTTCAGCCGCCGAATCAGCTCCTCCGACTTGCCGGAAAACATGGGTCCGACGATCACTTCCAGCCGGCCCGGTAGTGTTTTAGACATGAATCCATCGTAATCCGCAGCCGCCCGTGGAATTCGCAGGCATTGTCAAGGATGCGGATGCTAGTTGGCGAGGGGCTGCCAGAGCTCGACACGGTTGCCCTCGGGATCGACGATCCAGGCGAAGTGGCCGAACTCGGCACTTTCGCGCTTGGGATCGATGGTGACGCCGGCGGCGGCCAGTTTGGTAAGCAGGGCCTCCAGGTCGTCAACGCGGTAGTTGATCATGGCGGTTTGTGGCCCGGAGCCGAAGTGGTTGGAGGTCTCGGGGAAGAGGGACCAGGCGGTGCTGCCGGTTTCTGCGGGGACCTCGTCCGACCAGAGGAAGTTGGCTCCCCAGGCAGAGACCTCCATACCGAGGTTTTCTGCGTACCAGGCGTTGAGCGCTTTGGGATCCTTCGCTTTGAGGAAGACTCCACCGATTCCTGTTACTCGTGCCATATACCCCCCACCCTGTATCAATGATGCAAAAATTTGAAAAGAAGCTCTTAGGTCTGTATCAAGCGATTTTTCCGACAGCAGAATACCCTACCTTCGTCACGGCTCGAAAAGTTACTCCGAAGTGGGACGAGATGAGGCTAGATCAGCGATCAAGGACCGGACTTTGCCCGCGTCGATAGTGTCAGCGGCGAGGCGGGCGGCGTCAAGAAAATTTTCAGCGAGGCCGGCGGTGACGAGGACGGCGGCGGCGTTCATGACGACGACGTTGCGTGGCGGGCCGGGGGTGCCGGCAAAGATGGAGTGGAGGATGGAGGCGTTGGTTTGGGCATCGCCACCAGCGAGCGCGGAGATGGGAGCGGCGGGAAGGCCGAAGTGTTCGGGGTGGACGGTTGAAAAGGCGACCTCGCCCTGGCGGACCTCGGCGATGGTGGTGGGGCCGGAGAGGGAGAACTCGTCTAGAGACGGGCTGGCGTCGCCATATCCGCTGGCGTCGCCGTAGTTGTCCTCTCCGCCGA
>CAXTRZ010000420.1:0-1875 GCA_964246715.1 uncultured Acidobacteriaceae bacterium
CCCGAGTACTCACTCCACTCTGACGCCGCCTCCGTTCCCACCGCCCGCCGCGTCCGCGTCCGCAGATCGTTCAGGCTCTTCCGCAAGATGTGCAGCGCCAGCTCCGGATCCTTCGGCGCGGGCTTGGCCACGCTGCCGCCCTCGCCGGACCTCTTTTCCATCCTGCCTTCCATCCAGGTCGGCAACGAGATCGGCCAAAGCGCCGCCCGCGAAAGCCTCTGCCCCCATCCCAGCGCCTTATAGAGCTCCACCGGCTCATATCCATCACGCCTGAACAGCGTCAGCATTAGTGGCCAGCTCAGCATGGTATGCATCAGCAGCGGCAGCAGAAACGTCCGCACATACTGCCCGTACGCCAGCCACACCGCGTCCCCCGGCGCCCTCCGCTCAAACGACAGAATATCCACCAGCACCGGGCGCGAGCCCACAAACAAGATGTTGTGCGGCGTCGCATCCTTTAAAATCCAGCCATCCGTCAGCGCCTCGTCGCCCAGCCGCAGCGTCAACTCCGCCGCCGCCAGCCACTGGCTCGGCGTCCACTCCCACGGATAGGTCGGTACCGGTACCCTCGGATGCGTCAGCGTCAATCCGCTCGCTGCATCCTCCACCGTCGCGCCAATCAGGTCCCCGCGCTCCTGCATCCGCTGGCAGAACGCGGACCCCAGAAAAGCGAGCACGGCCTCGCGCGACGATGCGTGGATCGTCCGTACCGCACGGTCTTCTTCAAGCTGAAGCGACCCCGCCGGATCGCGGAACGTCGCTCGAGGAATCGCTGCGCTCATGCAGCGTTAGCGGAGTCCGTCTTGTCAGCAACAGCCGGAGTCTCTGTCTGGCTCTTGATCCCGAACAGACCCTTGAACCGCTTGCGCAGGAAGAACCCGCACGCAGCCATCACTGACGCAAACGTCTGCAGCGCCAGCAACCCTGAACCTGGATCGACATACCCGTAGGCACTCTTGCTGGTGGCCACCAGCACGAAGAAGCATGTAAACACAGCAAGCGAAATCGAAAGGAATCGGTTCATCGTAAGAACTCTCACTTTTATGTCCACCATCTCTGCAATTGCAGCAAAATATAGAATCCCGGGCATAACCAGGATGATCTGCTGAACCCCCGGTCAACCTGCTGAGTTGCGATCAACAACGGAGCTGCCAGCCAAACCAAACCAGAATGCGCCGCAAAACGGAAGGAGCGATTAAACTTGTAGACGGTCAATCTTCCGTGAAAGATTCATCCTCTGTTCTTTCTTCCCTTATTAAACTTTCATCATGCCCTAACCTGCAACTCCTCTCCTCGAACGTTCCACTTCCGCGCTGATCCCCATCCGGTTTTGCCTCGATACACGAAACTTTTTTCTCCTCCTGAACATCCATCTACCAAGCGCAACCTATTTTCAACAGGATCTCACCTCCGAATCGCGTATGCAGTACGTCCTACGTGCAGCCCATCTCACCGGAGTAGCTCGACAACCGAAAGAGCCAGCGGATGAATCAGCAGCAAACCGGAACCATCGGCGCCGAACAGGACCTTGGCGCATCGTTTGAAGCGCAAAACTCCCAGTCGGATGACCGAGCCCTCGGCTCCCTCTTTGAACGCCACAACGCAGTCTCCCCGGAAGAACGCGAAGAGATCCTCGAAAAACGCCGCCGCAAACCGCACCCCTGGCTCTGGATCACCCTCGGCGTCCTCGCCCTCCTCGCCGCCCTCCTCGTCTACCGCTCCCACTCCAAAAAGTCCGCAAACGCCGCCAAAGGCTCCGGAGCCGCCGGCGCGGGAGGCGGAGCCCGTAGCGGTCGCGGCCAGCAGGGTCCCGCCACCATCACCGTAGCCGACTCCAAAACCGGCAACATCAACGTCTACGTCGACGCCCTCGGC
>CAXTRZ010000420.1:1885-2609 GCA_964246715.1 uncultured Acidobacteriaceae bacterium
ATCACCGGTCGCGTCCTCGCCGTCCACTACCGCGAAGGCCAGCTCGTCCGCAAAGGCGACCCCCTCGTCGACATCGATCCCCGCCCCTACCAGGCCACCCTCGACCAGGCCCTCGGCACCCTGGAGCATGATCGCGCCGTCCTCGCCGAGGCCAAGATCGACCGCGACCGCTATCAGCAGGCCTTCGACCGCAACGCCATCGCCCGCCAGCAGTTGGAAGACCAGCAGCAGGTCGTGCTCCAGGACCAGGGCACCGTCAAAACCGACGAGGGCACCGTCGCCTACGACCAGGTCCAGCTCTCCTACTGCCACATCGTCGCTCCCATCACCGGCAAGGTCGGCCTCCGTCTCGTAGACCCCGGCAACACTGTCTTCTCCGGCACCGGCTCCACCCTCGTCGTCATCACCCAACTCCAACCCATTACCGTCATCTTCAACGTCTCGGAGGACAACCTCCCCCAGGTCCAGGCCCAGCTCAAATCCGGCCACATCCTCACCGTCGACGCCTACGACCGCTCCAACGATAAGCTCCTCGAGTCCGGCAAGCTCACCTCCCTCGACAACCAGATCGACACCACCACCGGCACCGTCAAGTTCCGCGCCACCTACGCCAACAAGAATCTGGGCCTCACCCCTAACCAGTTCGTCAACGCCCGGCTTCTGCTCAAGACCCTCCAGAACGTCACCCTCGTCCCCACCGCCGCCGTCCAGCAGAACGGCACCC
>CAXTRZ010000421.1:0-422 GCA_964246715.1 uncultured Acidobacteriaceae bacterium
ATGCCGAGGGGGGCGATGTAGACGTCGAGTTTGGGGCCGGTGGACTCCAGTCGCTGGGCCTGGAGGGTGAGGATGAGGCGGTCTTCGCCGATGGCGAAGCCGATGCCGGGGGCTTTAGGGCCACCGAGCATCTCGGAGAGGCCGTCGTAACGGCCGCCGCCGAGGAGGGCGTTCTGGGTGCCGAGGCCGCTGCCCTTTTCCTCCGATGAGGGCACGGTGAACTCGAAGGTGGTGCGGGTGTAGTAGTCCAGGCCGCGAACGAGGCGGGGGTTGACGGTGTAGGGAACCTGGCAGGCGTCGAGCGCGGCGAGGAGGCGGCTGTCGCGCGCGCCACGACAAACCACCAGTTCGAGGTTCGCCTGGGTCGCGGCGTCGAGAACGACGTGATCGTTAGGCGCCTCGCACCGCAGTGAGGTGAGATG
>CAXTRZ010000421.1:432-2608 GCA_964246715.1 uncultured Acidobacteriaceae bacterium
GTCGGCGATCTTGGGGAGGGTGTTGATGAGGTCCTGATCGGCGGGCTCTTTTGAGTCGAGGACGCGGAGGGGGTTGGTTTCGGCGCGGCGGCGGTTGTCCTCGCAGAGCTGGTCCTTTATTTTAGCGAGCTCCTTGCGGAGTTCGCGGATGTATACAGGGCGGTCGGTGGAGGAGCCGACGGAGTTGAGCTCCAACTTCCAACCTCGAATGCCTAGCTCATCCAGGAAGGAGGCGAGCATCTCAAGGACTTCGGCGTCGCGGAGGGGGCTTTCGGAGCCGCTGGTGGCGGGGCCGAGGACCTCGGCGCCGATCTGCCAGAACTGGCGGTAGCGACCGCGCTGGGGGCGCTCGCGGCGGAACTGGGGGCCGATGTAAAAGAGCTTGCGAAGGGCGCCAGAGGCGTCCATCTTGTGCTCGATGTAGGCGCGGACGACGCCGGCGGTGTTTTCCGGGCGGAGGGTGAGGGACTGTGGCTTGTCAGAGCCAAGATTTGCAGTCGGGGCGCTGCCGGGGATCGCACCACGGGAGCGGTCTTCCCAGGTGTACATCTCTTTGGAGACGATGTCGGTTTCTTCGCCGACGCCTCGGGCGAAGAGTTCGGTGGCTTCAAAGAGGGGGGTGCGGATCTCGCAGAAGCCGTACCGGGTGAAGACGGCGCGGGCGATGGACTCGACGCGGTTCCAGAGCTGGGTTTCAGGGGGGAGGAGATCCCGGGTGCCGCGAACGGCCTTGACGATCGACATACGGATCAGTTTATCGGAGCACGACGGCGCGGCGCGGGTGGAAGCGGCGGCAATCCCTGAGGTAGGTTTGCGCATCCGATGATTGAGGTTGGAGTATGCGGCCACGAAAGGAAACCCCATGACTTTGAAGATTGGAACTCAGATGAAGCTGGCGGTTGGGCTGGCGATCGGACTGGCGGCATGCGGTGTTGCGCCGCGGGCGTTTGCGCAGGAGACGACTCCGGGACAGACGACCGTGGCTCCGGCTACGACGACGCCGCTGACCAAGAGCCAGATGAAGGAACAGCGCAAGCAGCAGAAGGCTCAGGAGAAGGCTGCGAAAGAGGCAGCCAAGGCGCAGAAGGATAGCGCAAATGCGCTGAAGCACCAGGACAATGCAACCAATGCTCAGGAGAAGGCGGCACAGCATACTCCGCCGGCTGAGACGACTCCGGCTACGACAACCCCTGCGACGACTCCGCCGCCGTTGGTTTAGGGTTGGGATTCTGCATTATGGGAGCATCGAGCGATGCTCGGCTTTTTATTTGCTCTTCTGTCTAGTAGCGGCGTCCGCAGTAACTGATGGAGGAGATTCGAATGCGTCGTCATACACGTTAAAGACAATGGCGACGGCGCGGCCGAAGCCGGTGATGCGGAGGCCAGGACGAAGTTCATCATGCAGCGTGCCCTGATATGGGGCGAGAGCCAGCTTTTGGGCAGTGATCATAGATCGCCTTGGAGTACCTGGCGGCATTTGCTGGGGAGAAGCGATCAGCGAGATAGGCTTCGATTTGAGCAAGTTGTCTTTTGGCTCTAGGGGTGAAGACGACTGGCAGAGGTATTAGCCAGCCTTACGCATGATGGGTCGGCTATGCTCGTGCTTCCCGCTGTTCCTTGAGAGATGCAAGAACTTCTTCTCCGGCGTATACATTGTTGGGATTAGCCATTATCTCGTCGTGTGCGGGAATGGCCTCTTCACGGAGCCATGTTTCATAGGCTGGAATGCCTGGGTTGGAGGGCTCTGCGTCGATCTCGAGAGAAAGGGTAAGGAGGGCGTCGGCGATGGCTTGGGATTCGTCGGCGTATTCCCCGGATTCGACCATCTGGCGGAGGAGACGGTAAGCTTCGGGGAGAGTTCAACGGTGACGTGGGTGCTCATGGATCTGCCTCCAGTACTGATCGTTAGGTAATGCTACGCCCGGAACAAGGACAGATAACAGCAAAAGCAACTACGGAGGTTGGACAGATACCGGATTACTCACCCGATCCGCTCCATTGCTGCGGCCTTCCGCCGCGCTACGGAGGTTAGCCGTCGTAACGCGAGGGAAGAGTACTGAATGGGAAAAGAAGAACGGACGCCTTTGGCGGTACCCCGCCCATTCGGCGATGAAAACTATCTAAGAATGGAGCACTCTAGTCCCGTGCCCCCCGCCCGGGCTGGATGGGACTAGAG
>CAXTRZ010000422.1:0-210 GCA_964246715.1 uncultured Acidobacteriaceae bacterium
GTGTATTACTATCCGCCGGCTTATAGGTATTATCCGCCGGCATATTGAGCTTGCCCAATGCCATGAACAGAGAACCCGCCATTTGAGGCGGGTTTCTCTTTATGCGTCCACGGCGTGGCGACCGCCCGCAGGTGGCGGGTCGCGTTCTACCGGGACGATCGGGGTGCCGTTCAGGTTGGCGCGGAGGTCTTCGTCGCTGGTGCGGGCGAA
>CAXTRZ010000422.1:220-1784 GCA_964246715.1 uncultured Acidobacteriaceae bacterium
GCAGGTAGCCTCGCAGCAGGCGCTCGATGGCGGTGGGGCAGTCTTCGGCGGCCGCGCGATAGCCAATCTGGCGGGCGATGGCGGCGTGCTTCCCGACGGCTCCCCCGACGCAGAAGTAGAACGCGTCGACCATCTTGCCGTCCTTCTTGATCTTCTTGCCCTCCAGGCCGATGTCGGCGATCCAGCTTTGGCCGCAGGAGTTGGTGCAGCCGGTGACGTGCAGCTTGATCTGCTGGTCGAAACCAGGCAGGCGCTCCTCCATCTCGGCGACGAGCCATTTCGAGAAGGCCTTGGTTTCCGCGATGGCGAGCTTGCAGAACTCGGTGCCGGTGCAGGCGATGGCTCCGCGCCAGAAGGGGGAGACTTCGACTTCGAGGTCGAGGGCTTTGAGGTCCGCGATGAGAGGGCGGACGGCTTGGTTGCGGATGTTGACGAGGACGATGTTCTGCATGATGGTGGCGCGGAGGTGGCCGTCGCCGTGGGTTTCGGCGAGGTTGGCGAGGGCGATGAGCTGGTCTCCGGAGAGGCGTCCGCGGAGGACGGAGGCGCCTACGGCGGAGAGGCCGGATTGTTTTTGCGGCGTGACGCCGATGTGGTCGCGGTAGACGTCGTCGGGAATGATGTCTTCGGAAAGGGGGTTGGGGTCGAGCTTGTAAGCGAGTTTGGCTTCGAGGGCGGCGAGGAAGGACTCAGCGGTCCAGCCGTGGCGCATGAAGAGGTATTTGATGCGGGCGCGGGTACGGTTTTCGCGGAGCTCCTGCTGCTCGCGGAAGATGTCGGCGCAGGCTTCGGCGACATCGGAGGCTTTGTCCTGGGGGATGAAGGCGGGGATGCGGACGGCGATGTGGGGCTCAGTGGAGAGGCCGCCGCCGACGCGGAGGGTGTAGCCGATCTCGTGCACTCCGTGCCGTTCTCTGGTTGTGGCCGTGAAAGCCAAGTCGTTGATCTCAGGGTAGGTGCACCAAAGGGGGCAGCCGGTGACGGAGATTTTGAACTTGCGTGGGAGGTTGTAGAACTTGGGGTTGGCGGTGAGGTGGTGGGCGATCTCGACGGCGAGGGGGCTGGCGTCGAGGAGCTCGTGCTGGTCGAGGCCGGCGAGGGGACAGCCGGTAACGTTGCGGACGACGTCGCCACAAGCGCCTTTGGGGCTGAGGCCGATGGCGGTGAGGGCGTCGACGATCTCGGGGAGGCTTTCGATGGTGAGCCAGTGGAACTGGATGTTCTGGCGTGTGGTGATGTCGGCGAGGTTACGCGCGTATTTTTTGCAGAGATTGCCGATGACGCGGAGCTGATGGCTGGTGAGGAGGCCGTTGGGGAGGCCGATGCGCATCATGAAGTATTCGGTGGCTTTGCCTTCGCCGCCGATGCCGCCGGTGGCTCCGACGCCGTCACCCTGGGTGTAGATGCCCCACCATTTGAAGTAGAGGCCGGTCCACTCGGGCAGCACGGCGTCGCGGCCCTGCTTGGCGAACTCGCGGACTTCCTCCCAGGCGTCCCAGGGGTTCTTGGCGAGCTTGAGGCGCGCAGACTTCTGGGCCGTGGTCTCCGTAATGGGCTTGGGTGA
>CAXTRZ010000422.1:1794-2602 GCA_964246715.1 uncultured Acidobacteriaceae bacterium
ATCGGGCATCGCTGATCCTTTTTGCTGGCTTACATGGAAAAGCCCACGAGGCTCGTGGGCGGCTGGTGCTTTGTCTGGGGTATGCGGGGGATCGCAGGATCAGGCAAAGGCGCAGCGCCGGCAGACCCGACAACAGGCTGGAGATAGGGCTGAGCGATGCTGATGCGAGGGCTTCATCTGCCTTAAGGGTAGATGGGTGGGATGGTGGAGTCAAGACGAGGAGGACGCCCGAGTTTGATAGGGCCGAGCGTCCGGATTATGTGGCGATCAGGGCTGTGGCGTGATGGATTGATCGCGGCGGGCGTCTTCCAACTGCTTGCGGGCGTCTTCAAGCTGCTTCCGAATCTGAGCGGAGTCGATGTGGACGTCGATCTTCGCGTGGGCGAGGGTTTCGGAGGCGGCCTTGAGTTGCTGCTGCATCTGGGCGGAGTCGATCTGGATCTTTACGTGCTCCTTGATCATGTTGGCCTGGGCGATCTTGATCTGCTGGATGACCTGGTCCATCTGGCGGCGGAACTCGTCGGAGTTTACGGCTTTGTCGATAGCGAGTTTTTGAGCGTCGGCGATTTGCTGGCGGAACTTGGGGCTGTTGACTTGCTCTTGAGCGAGGGCGATCTGGCGGTCGAGCTCTGGGATGTTGAGGGATTTGAGTTGAATCTTGAGCTGCTGTTGATCGAGCAGGTGCTTGTCGAGTACGACGCGGAGTTGCTCCTTGATGATAGCGAGCTTCTTGTCGAGGTTGGCCTGCTCTGCGGGGGTGAGGTCACGCTGGACGCCGTTAACGACGATGTGGGGGTGGGGGTTGGAG
>CAXTRZ010000423.1:0-2587 GCA_964246715.1 uncultured Acidobacteriaceae bacterium
ACCGAAGTGATCATGGGAATCTGCGCCCCCGCGTTGTACTGACTGTTGATCGTGTCCGCAATACGCCCCGCCCAGCCGGTCGCGGTCGCACCCGACTGCGCCGCATTCTGCCACTCGTTCTGCTGATCGGTATGCGAGAACAGATTCGTCGGCACCGTCTGCCCCGCCAGGTACTGCGTCCGCGTCGTCGGCTCAATCAGCGTGCCCACGTTCGTCACCATCGCCACGTTGCCCGAGCCATACAGCGCCGGAAGATCAGCCAGGTTCGGATTCAACGCATACAGCCCATTGGACCCCAGCGGCAGCAGTTGCGCTTGCGGAATCGCCAGCGGCCCGCGCACCGTCGAGTAGTTGGCATAGCCCTTCGTGTCGTTCTGGATCAGCATGTTGTTCGCGTCGTTCCCGCCATATAGAAACACGCACACCAGCGCCTTGTAGTCGGTCGTCGTCTGCGCCAGCGCATTCAACATCCCGAACGGCCTCAACCCCGCAGCATTCCCCGCCGCCGCCAGACTCGCATACTTGATGAAACTCCGCCGATTCGCCCGCATCTTCACTCCTCTTTCCTGCCCACTAACTACTACTTCAATGCTCCACCTTGTACTGCGAACTCGTAATCACCAGGTACGTCGCCACCCGCACCCGCTGCGGAATGTTCGTCAGCGTCATCACATGGTTCACGATCGCCGTCCGCATATTCGCCGGCATCTGTCCGTGCATGAAGATTGTTCCCAGCGCATCCACCAAGTTGCCGCTGTCGGTAGCCGCGTTCCCGGTCTTTGACGCCATAATCCCCAGAGCGCTCGTCGCGCTCAGGTCCACCGTAAAGCCGCTAATCCCGTTGTAGACCAGGCTATTCGCCTGCGTCAGCCGCAGTACCGCGCTCGCCGTATTCTCCAGCCCGAACTCCGGAGCGTTCACCGTTGTACCCGGAATCACATAGTTCGGCGGAAAGAAGTTGAAGACGCTCCCGGACCCATACGGCTTCTCGCTCAGATTTCCCGAGTAGTTGCTCAAGCTCTCATAAAACCCATTCGCATCCGTATTCACATACCCGAGCCCCCGCATCACGTTCGCCAGATACAGCACCGGCTCCCGCAGGTGCCCACCCTCCACCGTCGCATCCGTATCACCTGCCCGAGCCTCCTTGTCCATCAGGATCGCCCGCACCACCGCCTTCAGATCGCCGCGCACCCCGCTGCCGTTATCCGCAAACACCGCGGAGACCCGCGCCACATACGCCGGACTTGGATTGCTCGCCACCAGATGCTGGATCAACTGCTTGCACACAAACGGCCCCACGTTCGCGTGCGCAAACAGATTCCCCAGCGCTCCCGACAGATCCTGCTCCGCCGTCTGCCCCGCCGGAAGCGTCGTGCCGTTCAGCAGAATCTTCGCCGCCGTATCATGCTGCGTCTCCACTGCCGCCATGGGCGCGTCATAGTTCGCCGTTCCCGTCAGCCTTGTCGGAGCCGCTCCGGTCGCCGTCGCATACGTCCACCCCGTGTACGCCCGTGCAAACGCCTGCACCTGCGCCTGCGTATACGTCGGAATCATGTTGCCGGACCCATCGAGCACCGGCGTCCCATCCTGGTTCAACTCATACAGCCCGATCGTGAACAGCTGCATCAGCTCGCGCGAGTAGTTCTCATTCGCAATCTGCGCCACGCCGTTCACCGTCGCCGGCTTCGCGCTGTTCAGCATATTCAGATACGCGCCCATCGCGGTCGAAAGCGTCACATCCTTCATCACCGTCGAGAAGTTCGCAAAGGCATCGTTCACCAGAAGGTTCTGATACGGCGTCACCGAGTACGCACTCACGCTGTTCGTCGAAACCACAAACATCTCCGCCAGCGCAAACGCCACCCTCTGCCGCAACTGGTCCGGCCCAGTCAGCGCCGCCTGCCACCACTCGCTCTGCTCGCAGTTCGTCGGATTGTTCAGGCACGTCGCCGGCGCCGGATTCGGCACATCCGCCAGCAGCGTCGGCGTCGCCGCGAACTGCTCCGTCAGGTATTCATCCAACCCCACCGCCTGCACATGTTGAATGTCGCTCAGCGTCGGGCCAAACGTCGCCTGGTCCAGCAACCGCGCCGCCGCGGCCACTGGGACCTTCACCACCTGGATCGCCGCATTCAACGTCGCGGACGCCGCCGCGCCCGGATTCGGGTTCAGCGCATCCACCGCCAGCGTCGTCGCGGTCGTCGCCGCAACGTTCGCCTGCAGCTCCGTCGCAGACACATACGTCGTCGTCACTGACGTCCCGCCCACCTGAATCTGCGCCCCCTGCACAAACGCGCTGCCCAGCACATCCACAAGCACCGTGCTCGCGGTGCCTGTCTGGGTCGCCGCCACCGCCGTCACCACCGGCACCGGGTTCCACACCGCCTCCGTTACCGTTCCCGACGCCGTCGTCTGTGCCTGGCTTACCGCTCCCACCGTCACCGTCGCCGGGGTCGGCAGCACCGCCGGAGCCGTATACAGCCCCGCTGATGAAATCGTTCCCGTCGCCGTTGAGCCCCCCGTGATCCCGTTGACCTGCCACGTCACTGCCGTATTCGCCGTTCCCGTCACAGTCGCCGTAAAC
>CAXTRZ010000424.1:0-2587 GCA_964246715.1 uncultured Acidobacteriaceae bacterium
GTGGATCCGACGGGGGCGGGGGACTCGTTTGCGGGCGGATTTTATGGGTATATTGCGTCGCAACCGGAGTTGACGCCTGCGGTGTTTCGGCGGGCACTGTTCTATGGCGGCGTGATGGGATCGTTTGCCGTGGAGCGGTTTGGGACGGAGCGGCTGCAGGGCGTCACGCGAGAAGAGATCGAAGACCGTTACAAATTGTTCATGGAGATCTCGCACCTTGAGCATGCGGGAGCCTAAGAGCCGGGATACGATGGGCAAGGTGATGCTGACGGGGCGTCGCAAGCCACGGGCGGCTGCGACGCCGGTGAATCTGGATGTGGTGACTCCGGCGTCGCGGGCGGAGACGCTGCCGGTGGGGATGTTCGCGATCGTGGCGGGGTTTGTGGCGCTGGCGATCAGTGCCACACACGGTTACATGTTGCTATACGGCGACGCTGTTGCTCATCTCGGAATTGCCAGGCGGATTGCAGATACGCGGTATCCGGGGCTGATGCAGCTTGGCGGCGTGTGGCTTCCGCTGCCGCATCTGCTGATGCTTCCGTTCATCGGGAACATGGAGTGGTGGCAGAACGGGATGGCGGGGGCGTGGCCTTCGCTGATCTGTTATGTGATTGGGGTGATGGGGTTCTACCGGCTGACGCGGCGGGTGTTGACGCCGCTGTGGGCGCTGGCGGCGACGGCGTTCTACGGGCTGAATGTGAATCTGCTGTACCTGGCCACCACGGCGATGACGGAGCCGCTGTTTTTGGCGCTGCTGGTGTGGATTGTGCTGCTGACGATGGAGTGCGTCGATGCGCTAAGGGCGGAGCGGAGCGTGGTGGCGGGGGCGCGGATGCTGGTGCTTGGGCCGCTGATCTTCGCGGCGGTGATGACGCGGTATGACGGTTGGATTCTGGGGGCGGTGGTGTGGTGCGTGGTGGCGTGGTCGATCTTCAAGCCGGCTGGAAGACGATCTGGGATGTGGGCGCGGATGATGCCGGTGTTTGGGATCTTTACGGTGGTGGTGGCGGCGGGCCCGCTGTGCTGGTTCTGGTACAACCAGCATTATGCGCATGACTGGCTCGATTTTATGCGTGGGCCGTACTCGGCGAAGGAGATTGACCGGAAGACCTCGCCGTCGGGGTCGAAACATTACTTTGGCTGGCACGATCCGGCGTGGTCGCTGATGCTGTATGCGCGGACGGCGCAGGTGGATGCGGCGTGGTGGGAGGCGGGCTGGCTGGTAGCGGCGGCGGCGCTGGCGGGGCTTTGGATTGCGGTCAAGCGCGGCGTGAACAAGGTTGCCGCGGTGCTTTGGCTGCCGCTGCCGTTTTATGTGTATTCGATCTCGTATGGGTCAGTGCCAATCTTCATTCCGCAGCTTTACCCGCACTCGTTTTATAACTCGCGGTACGGGATGGAGATGCTGCCGGCGCTGGCTTTGTTTGGCGGAGTGGCGGCGGAGCGGGCGGCGCAGCGACTGAAGACGGGGCAGCCTCTGTTCGTGCGATTCATGCAGCCGGTGGCGATGATGCTGATTATGCTGAATACGGTGTTGATGGCTCACGCAACGCCGCTGGTATTGCATGAGGCGATGGTGAACTCAGCCGGGCGGATGGCGATTGAGGGACAACTTGCGATGCAACTTGCGGCGGCGCCTGCGGGTGCGCCGATCATGATGGATGCGAGCCGGTATGTGGGGGCGCTGCAGCGAGCGGGGATTCCGCTGAAGCAGGTGCTTGGGCCGGCGGATTATTACAAAGGCCTGACAACGCCGGCGGAGAAGGCGGCGGTGGTGATTGCGGGGGATCAGGATGCGGTGGCGGATGCGGTGAAGCAGCATCCGGAGGGGCTGACGGAGACGTCAATCCTATGCACAAGCAAGGAGCCGTGCGTGAGGATCTATCGGTCGGAGCTGTTCCTGGTGAAGTGAGACTGGTAGAATCTCTGCCATAGAGGTGGCGATGGTGACGAACATTCAACTCCTACTTTCAATCGGCATTCCGACTCTCATGATTCTGCTGGCGATGTATAACAGCAACGCTCGCCTTGATAGTGTGGAGAAGCGTATTGATAAGCGGCTTGATACCATCGACAGGCGGCTTGATAGCCATGAGGCAAGGTTTGACGATCTCAAACAGTCGAATCACAAGGATGCGCTTGAGATTATGCGTCAGATGACGGCGCTGCATGAGCGTGTGGCTGTTGTTGAGGCGAAACAGGCTAAGTAGGGACTAGAGAACAGAGGTACCTGCAGTTCCTCTGCTGCGCTGCGGAATGACAGCTAAGAAGAAGGCTGGCTACTGACGGGCGTAAACCGTATAGACGGCCAGGCCTTGGGGCTCATAGAGGAAGAGGGGTTTGTAGACGCGGCCGGCGAGGTAGCGGTCCAGGTCGGCCTGGTCGCTCGAGTGGATGACGAGGATGTGCTCCTGGTCCGGGACGCCATCGTGGTCGTAGTGGATGAGGGGCTCGTTGCGGTAGAAGGCGAGACCGTAGTCCATATCGCGCTTGACGTCCTGGAGGGCTACGACGGTTTCATTGGGGGCGTGCTGGGCGATCTCCTGCGCGAGCGGCCGGGCGGAGTAGTTGAGATCGAGCTCGTGGC
>CAXTRZ010000425.1:0-2583 GCA_964246715.1 uncultured Acidobacteriaceae bacterium
CGCCCCAGCTCATCGAAGACCTGTTCCACCATCTTCCATACCGTGTTCCGCCCATCCAGCGGCACTCGGGGGTCGTTCGACTGCAGCCGAATTCGCGTCGTCCGCGCCGGCCTCGCGCTCACCTCCACCACGTCATGCAGCGCCACCGTCTGGTACAGCGTCCGCAGCGCATGAAACCCATCCGCCCTGGGCGCCCCAATCGCCAACCCTAAATTAACCTTTGAATACGATCGAACCCGCGTTGCCATCAGCTTCATTCTAACTGTCGCACCTGCGGGTAACTTTTACGATGGTTACGAAGGTAGATACAAGCCTAAGTCAAATTCTTTGAATATTTTGCGCAATTAACCCCCGGGGGGGTGCCCCACCCTACTCGTACTTCAACGTCTCCACCGGGTCAAGCGCCGCCGCCTTATTCGCCGGCACTGTCCCCGACACCACCCCCACCAGCACCGACGTCAGCAGCGCAATCACCGCCGACCATGGCGTCACTGGAATCTTCACCGGCGAAAGCAGTTGCGCCGTAACCGGAATCGCCAGCCCCAGCACCGTTCCAATAATCCCCCCGGAGAGCGACAGCGCCACCGACTCCACCAGGAACTGCAGCCGGATCTCCTTGGAGGTCGCCCCCAGCGCCTTCCGAATCCCAATCTCCCGCGTCCGCGCCTGCACATTCGCCAGCATGGAGTTCGCAATCCCTACGCCCGACACCACAATCGTGATCAGCGCCGCAAACACCAGCACATACGTCAGCGCATCCGCGATCTTCGCCATCACCGCCAGCACCGTCGAAAGCGTCATCGCCTTGTACACGCTGGACGGCCGGTGCCGCGACTGGATCAGCGCCAGCACCCGGGCCGCCGTCGGCTCCACGTCGCTCGAGTTCGCCACGGTAAAAAAGATCTGCTTCAGGTTGTCGGTTCCTTGGAAGTACCGCGCCACTTGGTACGGAATCAGGATCGTCTGGCTCGAGATCTCCGACTGATCGAACGTCTCCGTCCCTTCCTTGAACACTCCAATCACCACAAATGGAATCCCGCTCACGGATATCCTTCGTCCCACCGCAGCGGAAGGCGACCCGAACAGCGCCTTCGCAAACGGCAGCACAATCACCGCGACCTTCGTATGCTGCACCGCGTCCTCATCGTCGAAGAACCGCCCCGCCAGGATCTTCAGGTTCCGCACCTGCTTGTACTGCGGCGAAACCCCCAGCAGCATCGTGTCCTTGGTCACGCCGCTGCCCATCGACACACGGTCATGGAACTCCAGCATCGGCGACGAGTAGATAATGCCCGGAACCTGCTCCACCACCGCGTTCATGTCCTCGCGTGTCATGCTGTCCGGCGTGCTCGTGTTCTCCGGCCCGGAGACGCTGCCCCCGACATACTGCATCTCGATCATGTTGGGCCCGATGCCCTGAATCTGGTCCAGCGCATACTGCCGTCCCGTCAGCCCCACCGTCACCGTCAGCACAATCGACGCCGATCCGATCACCATCCCCAGCATCGTCAGCAGAAACCGAGCCTTGCTTGCCTTAAAACTGTCCAGCGCCAGCGCCAGCGTCTCGCGGAACGCAATCGTCGAAGCCGCGCTCGCCAGTGTTCTCTCAAAGCTGCTCGAACTGTTCTGCGTCGCCGTCGCCATCGTTCCTCTGACCCTGCCCTGAAATCTCCTGCCCTGAATCCGGATCATTCCGTTGGATTCACTCCAGTATCGCAGCGGTGCATCCATTCCGCCGCAAAGATCGACGCCGAATCCCCGCTCAATTCGCCTTTGCACCTCCCCCGCCCCCGTACTATCCTTGCAGCAGGAAGAGTGGCCGAGTGGTTGATGGCTCCAGTCTTGAAAACTGGCGTACCTGAAAGGGTATCGGGGGTTCGAATCCCTCCTCTTCCGCCACCTGGCTCCTGCAATCGCGTCTGTAGCAATTAACGCATCCAGAAAGAGCACTGCAGTCCGTTCAGAAAAGGAGTAACAGGGCAATGCACAACAGAACAACAGCAGCAATCTTGGTCATCATGTCCACAATGACCGCCGCGGCGCAGGTGACAGGCTCGGGAAGCTCCGGAACGGTTCCAGTCTTCACAGGTTCATCAACGGTTGGCAACTCACCCATCTCCGTATCGGGTGGTAACGTCGGAGTTGGTACAACAAATCCGTCTGAACCGCTGCATGTCGTGAATTCGACACTCCCACAGATGAAAGTTGACAACCCAAATAGTAACAATCAATCTTCGATCATGTTTGCAAGTCAAGGGACTGAACAATTTGATATAGGCATAAATCCAGACGTAAATGGATTACAAACTTTCTTTATATACAACAAGATCAGATCGGAAAGTCCTTTCACAATCGACGCAAACGATAGCATCGATATTGGAACCGGCATAAAGCTGACTGCTGGCAGCGGCGCTTCAATCACTTTTTCTGATGCCACAATCCAAGCCACCGCCTGGAACGGCGTTCTCACTGGCGGAGACTACGCCGAATCGGTCAACGTCTCGGGCGACCGTGAAAAATACGAACCAGGCGACGTAATGGTCATCGACCTCTTCGGCTTGGAAGCCGAGACGGTTCGACGAG
>CAXTRZ010000426.1:0-306 GCA_964246715.1 uncultured Acidobacteriaceae bacterium
CTCACTCCGCCATACGGCGGCAAGCTGGCTCGCTATGAGCGGCGTGGATCTCTATGCGATCGGGCAAGTGCTAGGACACAAGACACCGCGGATGACGCAAAGATACAGCCATCTCTCACCCGGTTACATGGCGGGCGCCGTGTCCAAGCTGGACGGTGTGTTTGGGGACGTGATGGGGCAAAAGCCGGGGACGCCTAGGGGACTTATCAGCCTGCAAACGGGTGCGAGCACATCCTAAGTCAAGCGAAGGGTGCTCGCACGAAAGTGACGAATCACGCAGTGTTTACCGCATCGGTGCGAACACAT
>CAXTRZ010000426.1:316-717 GCA_964246715.1 uncultured Acidobacteriaceae bacterium
AACCTGCACTAATCGCCCGGCTCACTCTTTCAAGGCGAGAACACGGGTTCGAATCCCGTCGGGGACGCCAATCTCCTCCATTCACTCCTGAACTAAGTCACTCCGCCACTTTGTCAGCGCCGCGGGGCATCTGCTCTTGCCGCTATGTGTGCGGGCCGAAGCAAAGCTGCTTTGTCTCTGCATCTCCAATTTCTCAACGAGATGCGCTATTCCCCAGACAAACGTCGGTTACCAAAGATTTCTTTACTCGCCTACAACTTTCGTGGGAGAGTTCTTTGTTCCAATAATGTCAATTCTCTCCTGGAGCTACCATGCGTCGCTTGCTTGCATACTCGCTGTGTGTTTCTGCCTTGATGCTACAGCTCGAAGCCAACGCTGACACCTACAGCGTGACCAACATC
>CAXTRZ010000426.1:727-1091 GCA_964246715.1 uncultured Acidobacteriaceae bacterium
ATCGTCAGCAACCCACCCGCCGGTCTCGGACAAACCATCCAGTCCCAGGCCACCAACCAGTCGCTCTCCAACTACGCCGGCATCGTCTTCGCCTACAACCCTACCGGTTCGGGATCCAACGTCTCCACTCCTCTAAGCTTCACCATCGACGTCAGCACCGGCTTCGGCACTGAGGTCATCAGCGAGTCCGGCACCAACACCTCCACCTACGCTCCCGCCTTTGACTCATCCCTCTTCACCGCCGGTACGCCCACCTACTCCGGACCGCAGGAGTACAACGTCGTCTTCACCTCGAACAACTCGAGCGGCTCAGGCGCCACCGAGACGATCTTCGTCGAGCTCTACCACAACCCAGCCTTCCCCA
>CAXTRZ010000426.1:1101-2578 GCA_964246715.1 uncultured Acidobacteriaceae bacterium
CCACCACGCCCGAGCCGCAGAGCTTCGTTCTGCTCGGCACCGGCGTTCTTGGGGTCATCGGAGCAGCCCGCCGCAAGCTCTTCCGCTAGTCACCAAACTGTTCACCCTTGCACGCCGAACCGGCCCTGCATCCCTTGGAACACGCAAGGAACGCAGGGCCGGTTCACCATTCCAGCGGCTTTCGTCCTGCGCCCAGCTTCGGCTAAAGCACCCGGTTTGCTTCAATCACCTGCTTATAGAAAGCCGCGCTCAACTTCGGCGTTCGCTTCTGCGTCGAGAAGTCCACATACGTAATCCCGAACCGCTTCTCGTATCCATCCGCCCACTCGAAGTTGTCCAGCAGGCTCCATAGGAAGTATCCCTTCACCGGCACGCCCTCTGACACACCCCGCTGCAGCTGCGTCAGGTAGTTGCGCAGGAACATTACCCGGTCCGTATCGTACACATGCCCGTCCGCCGCCACTTCATCCGACGACGACGCGCCATTCTCCGTAATGTAGATCTCCTTCACCTTCCACGCGTCGGCCACCAGCTTCGGCCCCCAGTAAAGCCCTTCCGGCCCCACCTTGAGCCACGGACTGAACATGTGCGGATACGACGCCGGCGGCTCCACCACCACGTACCCGGCCTCCGAGCTATCTGCCCGAACATACGTCGGCTGGTAGATATTCAGCCCCGTGAAATCCATGGGGCTCGCGATGATCGCCATCTCTTCCGCCGTGAACTTCGGCGCTGCCGCCCCCAGCCGCTTCAGGTAGAGCGGCGTGTACCGCCCTTCCTGCACCACCGTCAGGAACATCGCGTTCTCTTCGCGGATCGCGCGTCGCGCCGCTGTGATCTGCTCCGGCGTCTCGATCACCGGGACCGTCGGCGTCACATTATCCGCGATCCCCACCTTCGTTCCCGCAACTGCGTGTGCCCGGATAGCCTGCACGCCCATCCCATGCCCCAGCACCACGTTGTGCGTCAGCTGCGCCAGCGGCCCGGCCTCCAGCTTGAGCCCGGGCGCATGCACGCCCAACTGGTATCCCTGCTCCACGAACGTCCGCATCTCGTTCATGGTCATAAAGTGCTTGACCTTGTTCGAAAGCTTGCCCGCCGTATACCCCGCATAGTCCGCAAACGCCTTCGCCGTATCCCGGTTCTGCCATCCTCCCCGATCCTGGAGCGGCTGCGGCAGATCCCAGTGATACAGCGTGCAGAAGGGTTCAATGCCCGCCTCCAGCAGCGCATCCACCATCTTGTTGTAGAAGTCCAGCCCCTGCGGATTGGGCGCGCCCGTCCCCGTTGGAAACACCCGCGACCAGGCGATTGAGAAGCGGCAGATCTTCAGCCCCAGCTCCTTCATCAACTGGATGTCCTGCTTGTAGCGGTGGAAGTAATCGTCCGCCACATCGCCCGTATCGCCGTTGTGTGTCTTGCCCGGCGTGTGCGAGAACGTATCCCAGATTGAAGGCCCGCGCCCTCCATCATGCAC
>CAXTRZ010000427.1:0-2577 GCA_964246715.1 uncultured Acidobacteriaceae bacterium
GTTGAGGTGTCGAGGGTGAAGGGGCGAGTGCTGCCCTGGCTGCCGCTGAAGAGGTACTGACCTTCGTAGCTGGTGTTGGCGCTGGAGAGAACGTTGTTGCGGATGTCGGTGACCTGCTGCGCGATGGCGCTGAGGCCGGAGGCGGAAAGCGTGCCGTTGCCAGCGTTGACGGCGAGGCTGATGGCGGAGGTGACCTGCGAGACGATGTCGCCGAGGGTGGTGTCGGCTACCTGGAGGAGGTTCTGCTGGGTGGCGGAGCTTTGCACGAAGGAGTCGACCTGGCTGATGGAGCTGGAGAGCTGGACGTTGGTGGCGGCGGCGACGGGGTCGACGGAGAGCGAGGAGACGCGGAGGCCGCTCGAGAGCTCGGTCGTGAGGGTCTGCTCGTTGGAGGTGGCGAGGTTGATGGCCTGGGTGACCTGCACGTTGTAGTTGGGATCCATGCGCATGGGTTGCTCTGTAGGACCTCGGTTGGGGGTGGGTGATTGTTCGCTTGGGGTCGGCGACTGTCTGGAACAACAACGGCGAAATACTGAGATTCTTCGCCTTCGGCTCAGAATGACGAGCAGAAGGCCTGGAACGGACAAATGCAAATACTGAGATTCTTCGCCCGTGGCTCAGAATCACGGCGGTGTTGGGTTGAAAGAGTTCGCTAGCTGACCGCGGTTTGGGTGAAAGAGCTCGTTAGGTGACGGCGGTTTGGGTGCCGAGGTTGATGGCGTCGGCCATGAGGGTGTCGAGGACGGTGAGGAGTTTTGCGGCGGCCTCGTAGGATTTCTGATACTGCGAGAGGTTGGCGGCCTGGTCGTCGAGCGAGACGGCGGAGAGGGAGTCGCGCTGAGTGGTGAGCTGGGTGAGCGATGCCTGCTGGGTAGTGTCCTGTTCCTGGAGCGAGGCGGAGCTGGTGCCGACGGCGCCGACCAGCGAGGCGAGGGCCTGCGACATGGTGAGGCCGGCGGCTCCGGTGGATTGAGCGAGGTTGGCGAGGGCATTGGCGTTGGTGTTGCCGGAGGCGCCTTCGCCGGGGCCGGCGGGAGCGACGGTGGCGTTGGCCAGGACGGAGATGCCAGCGGCAGCGCCCGCAGAGGAGGAGGGCAGAGAAAAGATTGCCGCGCCGGGTGTGCCCGCGACGGTGCTGCCGGCCTGGTTCTGCGCGTTAACAGTAGAGCCGACCTGGAAGGCGAGGGCGTCGAGTGCGCTGGTGACGGCGGGGAGATCGGTATATTGCGCGGCGAGCTGGCCGCCGATGCTGCCGCCGAGAATGCCCGCGGTGATGTCGGCTCCGCTGCTGTCGCGGATGATGGCGCCAGCGGGAGTGCCCGCGGCGCTGAGCGCGAAGGAGTTTGCGCCAGCCACGAGGACCGAGCCGCCCTGCGTGGTGAGGGTAATGCCGTTGCCTTCGGTCTTGACCTGGTCGAGGCCGATGAGGGAGGAGAGCTGGGTGATGGCGAGCTGGCGCTGATCTTCGAGCGCGCCGGCGTCGGCGTTGGGGCTGTTAGCGGTGATCTGTGCGTTGAGGCCCGCGATCGAGGCGGTGAGCGCGTTAACCTGCGGGACGGAGGCGGCGATCTCGCCCGTGAGGCCGGAGTCGACCTGGGTAAGCTGCGCGGAGGCGGCGTTGAAGTCGCCGGCGAGGGTAGCGGCGGCGCTGATGACGCCCTGCTGGGTGGCAGGGTTGGTGGAGTTGCCGGCCAGCGCGGTGAAGGAGCTGAATAGCGAGTTTAGGTCGGTTCCGAGCTGGGTGGAGCCGGCGCTGACGGAGCTGCCGCTGATGCTGAAGACGTTCTCGATCTGGGCGAGCGCGTCGGCGCGGGCGCTGGTCTCGGACTGGACTTGCGTCTGCTGCTGGAGGCGCTGCTCGAGGACGCGGTCGCGGGTGGAGGTGGTGGTCTCCTGGGGTCCGGAGGAGGAGACGGCGTTGATGCCGCCGGCGCTGAGGGTGACCGTGTCGCCGGACTGGAAGCTGACGGTCTGCTGGGTGTAGCCGGCGGTGTTCTGATTGGCGACGTTGTTGGAGGTGGCGTTGAGGGCGGCCTGATCTGCGGAGAGAGCGCTGCGGGAGAGGTCGAAGAGCGCGGTCAATGAGCCCATGGTGCACCTGCGCCGAAGCGATGCGGCGGACTGTAGGCGGCGGCGCGATCGCCGCGGAGGATGGCGAGGTTCTTGCCAGTGGCCTGGACGACGGAGGAGAACATGCGGAGGCGCGCGGCGATCTCGCTGGCGGCGTCGGGGGAGAGGGTGTGCATGGCTGCCTGGCAGGCGAGCGCCTGCTGCTCGATGGCGGCGAGGCGGTCGGGATCGAGATGGGCCAGGGCGTCAGTGGCGTCGCGGAGCAACTGCTCGAGACCGGCCGCGACGGATGTGCCGTTGAGGTCCTGAAGCGCTAGCCGAGCAGGTTCTCGACCATCTTGTCCGCCACGGCCGAGGCGGGCACGTTGTAGGTTCCGCTGGAGATCGCCTGGCGCAGCTCCGCGACCTTGGTGAGGCGGACGTCCGAGTTGTCCGTTGCCTGGGCTGCCAGGCCGCCGGCCAGGCTGAGGCTGGTGCGGTCCGAGCTCGAGGCCTGAGTTGCCGAGG
>CAXTRZ010000428.1:0-2576 GCA_964246715.1 uncultured Acidobacteriaceae bacterium
TCAATGGGTTGTTGCTGAGCTTGTGATTTGTGGCTAGGGGATGAGGAAGGCTTGACATCGATCTTCACTGATTAGACCGATTCAAAGCTAAGAGCGATGAAGGGCAGAGTAAAGAAAGGCAACGACGAGAGGTATGAGTGAGTTCGTGCAAAACGGCGGGCGGCAGCGGGTGCTGAGCGGGATGCGGCCCACGGGGAAGCTGCATCTGGGCAACTATATGGGTGCGCTCTATAACTGGGTGAAGCTGCAGGAGGAGTATGAGTGCTACTTCTTTATTGCGGACTACCATGCGTTGACGACGGATTATGCGGATACGAGCCAGCTCAAGAAGAACATCCGTGAGGTTGCGTTGGATTTTCTGGCTGCGGGGCTTGATCCGAAAAAAAGCGTGATTTTCAGGCAAAGCAAAGTTCCGGCGCACTTCGAGTTAAATGATTTACTCGGGATGATTACTCCGCTGAGCTGGTTGGAGCGGGTACCGACCTATAAGGATCAACAGGAGCAGTTGAAAGAGAAAGATCTGGCAACCTTCGGGTTTCTCGGGTACCCCTTGCTTCAGTCTGCAGACATCCTCCTTTATCAGCCGACCTTCGTGCCTGTAGGGCAGGATCAAGCAGCTCATGTGGAGATTACGCGTGAGATTGCACGCCGTTTCAACTCCCTCTATGGACCTCATCCGGTAGCGATCAGCCTGAAGGTGGCTGAAGCTTCCTCAGACCGTGACAAGATTCATGTTCTCGAGAACGAGGCGCGCTCCTCGTACGTCATCCTGCCTGAGCCTCAGGTGTTGCTGACGCCTTCGCCGAAGCTGCCTGGAACCGACGGTCGAAAGATGTCCAAGAGCTATGGGAATACGATTTTGCTCTCCGACTCCGAGCCGGAGGTCAGGGCAAAGCTCAAGACGATGGTGACAGACCCGGCCAGGGTGCGGAGAACCGACAAAGGAGATCCGGAGGTATGCCCGGTTTTTGATCTGCATAAGGTGTTTTCGATGCCAGAGACGCAGGCGGAGGCGGCTGATGGTTGCAGGACGGCAGGGATCGGTTGTATCCAATGCAAAGGCTGGCTTGCCGATGCTGTTTTAAAAGATTTAGCTCCTATTCAGGAACGAAGGCGGCATTATGAGTCGCATGAAGACGAGGTGCACACGATCCTTGAGGAGGGAGCGGTTCGCGCCAATGCCATGGCTCACCGAACGATGGATCAGGTGCGTATCGCGATGGGGATTGATTGATGCCGGACGAGGCAGAGCGGGTAAGTTTGAGGAATGAAAGCGGCTCGCCTGAGAGCGAGTCGTTTCTGCTGGAGCCGTGGCCCGTGACGGCTGCGCTTCCGGAAGTGAAAAAGGCGACGCTGGCGGGGCGGGATGAGGTTTCGGGGTCGCCGTTTTCCGTGACGGTGGGAAAGGTGTATGACGGGCCGATGGATCTGCTGCTGGATCTGATCCGAAAGCAGAACATCGACATCTATGACATTCCGATGGGACGGATTACAGCGCAGTTTTTAGAGTATTGCCACCAACTGAAGAACACGGACGTGGATGCGGCGGGGGAGTTTATCTATACGGCGAGTCTGCTGATCCACATTAAGAGCAAGATGCTGCTGCCGCGGGATCCGGGCGATGTAGCAGGTGGGGATGCGGAGGATCCGAGGCGGGAGCTGGTGGAGCGGCTGCTGGAGCATGAGCGGTTCAAGTCCGCGGCGCAGATGCTGATGCAGAAGCAGCAGGTGGAGGATGCGACGTGGTCGAATCCAGGGATACGGGAGTTCAAGGGAGACGCCGGAGCGGAGCCGGAGATTGCGGCGGATACGGTGGACCTGGTGCGGGTGTTTCAGGAGGTGCTGACGCGGCTGCGGGCGCGGCCGGTGCTGAATGTGGATGAGGAGTCTGTGACGGTGGCGCAGATGATCGACTATGTGAAGCGGCGGCTGCTGATGGAGGATCGTCCGGTGAGTCTGCGGCGGCTGCTCCATGCGACGCATACGGAGCGGGCGGTGATCTGCATGTTTCTGGCGATGCTGGAGCTGGTGCGGCTGCAGGCGGTACTGCTGCACCAGCCGGAGGTGCTGGGAGATATTTTGATCAAGAAGGCGGAGGGGTTCGATCAGGTGTTTGAGGATCAGGCTGCGGCGAGAGATGACTGGCGGTAGTCAGACGTTGAGGAGTTGGGTGTAGAGGGTGGCGGTAAGGGTGTCGAAGGCGCAGAAGAGGATGCGGGTGAGGGTAGCGGGGGCATATTTGCGGACGGTGGCGACGGCGATTTCGGCAGCAAGGGGCTTGGGGTAGCCGTAGACGCCGGTGCTAATGGCGGGGAAGGCGATGGAGGCGCAGGCGTGCCCGCTGGCTAATTCCAGGCAGCGGCGGTAGCAACTGGCGAGGAGAGCGGGTTCGTTCTGGGTGCCGCCGTGCCAGACGGGGCCGACGGCGTGGAAGATGAAGCGGGCGGGGAGGCGGAAGCCTGGTGTGGCTTTGGCGTCGCCGGTGTTGCAGCCGTTGAGCTTACGGCAGGCCTCGAGGAGTTCCGGGCCGGCGGCGCGATGGATGGCGCCGTCGACGCCGCCGCCGCCGAGGAGGG
>CAXTRZ010000429.1:0-2575 GCA_964246715.1 uncultured Acidobacteriaceae bacterium
TATGAACACCTGGATGTGGGGATACCTGTACCCCGAAATGCCCAAAGCCCTGATGCCCGTTGCCTGTCTCCCTCAGAAGCTTGCGGGACAAAATCTCCTGTTTCGCAGAATGATGCTGGCCATGATCGAAGCCTGTGCAGAGCAACAGGACAATGACACGAACCTCTCATCGTTGGGGGTTGGTCTTGCCTGGAATGTCTTTCAGCTGATGGTGAGTAGCCCGGCCAAACTGGAGCGCGAGCTTACGACTCCAGAAGCCGCCGATCGGCACATCTTGGAAGCCATGAAGAAAGGAAAAGAGAATCCATCTCTCGATGTTCTCTGGGAATTTCGTGCTTCTTTCGACTACGAACCTGATAAGCAGCTTCAGCGAATACTTGCGCCGCTTCTGACCGTCAATTTTGCCGACGATCAGATCAATGCGCCGGGTTTTCGTGCTCTCGACGCCTCCATCGCTGCACTCCCTGACGGACGCGCTGTGATCGTCGATGCGGGAGAGAAGTCACTAGGTCATCAAACCCTGTCCCGAGCCGAAGTCTGGCAAAGCTATGTAGCGGATTTGCTTGCCGCTACCAATTGACTGGCTCGGGCTCGACGGTTCCCGAAGAAGGAGTGTCAATGTTCGGCACGAACGGTGCAATAGGAATTCCAACTGCCACGAATGTGGATCATCTCGGCGTAACGGTCCCGGATCTCCAACAAGCCATCGTCTTCTTCACTGACGTTTTGGGTGCAAAGTTTCTCTTCTCTTTCAAAGAGGGGCCCGGCACAAGCAATCCTGCCAACTTGAACGAAGCCTTCGGTGTACCGAAAGACAGCAAGTTGCAGATTGCCATGCTTCGCCTCGGGCCTACTCTTAATCTCGAGTTGATGGAGTACGAAACGTCGGACCAGCGGGAACTGATGCCAAGGAACAGCGACTTCGACGCACCGCACATCGCGTTCTTCGTAAGCGATATGGATGCGGCTGCAGAGTACCTGACTAGGCATGGATGCAAGCTCTTCAGCGGACCATTAGTGAGTGAGAACGGACCGAAGCAAGGACAGGCGATCCGCTATTTTCAAGCACCGTGGGGTATGTTCTTGGAAATCCTGTCGCGACCCGAGCGCATGCCCTATGAGGAGCACACCAATTCTCGTCTATTCGGACCGGTAACGATCATTGGCGGTCATGGCGCTCCGAAGCAAATAGCGGGCATGTCCGCAGCGCGAGAGCGCCAGATGGTAAACGTCGGCCGATCGCTCATCGCCCTTCCTTTCCTCATGAATGCACTGGGTGTAGTACCGCAGAACCTGACTGCTGCTGCACTGGTTCGGGCCGGCTTTTCAGAAGAAAGTGTGCCCTTTCTCGTTCAAGCTGGGCGTGCTTTGCAACTGACCGCGGGCTTGGCATTAGCGTCCGGGAAGTTCCCGAAGAGTGCCGCTGCTGTACTGACGACCTTCTTGATCGGGGCTACCATCATTGGTCATCCGTTTTGGAAAGCCCCTGACCAGAAGTCGAAGACTCAGGACAAGGCGGCCACATGCGTCAACGTAGGTTTACTGGGCGCCTTGCTGTACGTTGCTTCCTGTTCACCGGGAAGCAAAACAAGCCGACCTCGTCTTTCAAAGCGGCTTCTCGAACGCGTAGATTGTGCGGCTTCTCTCTCCGAAGTTAGCTGCACAGTTGATTAGGTCCTCATGCCTGGAAGCGAACCGCAACATATCTCAACTTCATTCCTAAACAAGGAGAACAATATGGCAAAGCAGCGAATTGATGTTCATACCCATCTCATTCCGCCCTTCTGGGCGGAAGAGCTGAAGTCCCACGGAGGCGATCCTTCAGGGTGGGGCGCACCCGAATGGAGTCCGGAACAACTTCTCAAGTTCATGGATGACGAAGAGATCGCCGTCTCGGTTCTCTCGTTGACCGCACCTGGCATCGAGGGTTGGGAGGGTAATGCAAGAATCGACATCGCGCGCCGGGTCAACGATTACGGTGCCCAGTTGATGGACCAACGTCCTGAACGGTTCGGATACTTCAGCACGCTGGCGCTTCCGGATGTGGACGCCGCTTTGTCAGAGATTGAGAGATCGCTGGATGTCCTTCACGTGGATGGCGTAACGCTGCACAGCAACTATGACGGGGTCTATCTGTCGGATCCGCGCTTCGATCCCGTCTGGCGGGAGCTGGAACGGCGTTCAGCGGTCGTCTTCGTACACCCAACCCGGCCACCTCAACTGCCTGTACTTCCTGGCGCACCAAGCCCCTTCGCAGACTATCCAGCAGATACCACCCGTTGTGCCTTGGACCTGGTCCTCAAGGGACACCGCAAGCGCTTCGCATCCACGAAAGTTATTCTGTCTCATGGCGGCGGATATCTCCCCTTTGCCGCCACCCGGTTCGCAGAGCTTGGGGCTTCGCTGGCGAAGGATCGCTCTCCCGAAGACATTATGACGGATATCAAAAGCTTTTACTTCGACACGGCTCTGGTCGCTCCGAGCGGTATCCCCAGCCTGATGGGAACTGTTCCTATTGGCCAGATCGTCTTCGGTACGGATTATCCGTACGCGTCCGAAAAAGTCAGCAAGACCT
>CAXTRZ010000430.1:0-2575 GCA_964246715.1 uncultured Acidobacteriaceae bacterium
AGGGTGGGGAGTGATTCTTCGGCGCAGTCGGGGGTGGTTGGGCTGGCCTGCAGATGATACTCCAGCTTATTGGATAAAGCCGGAAAAGATGGGGTACCCGTCGGGGTAGGGTCGGAGTCTTTCTCCCACGTCTCAGAGGCGAGATGTGAGGCACCCAGCTCATCGGGGTCTTCGTCTTCGTTGAGGGATTCGCCGAAGTGGGTTTCGAGGTCGGGGAGGTCTTCCCAGAAGAAGTCGCGGCGATCGACGATTTTGCCACCGCGCATGTGGAAGAGGTTGACAGCGAGCATCTCGTTTTCATAGTGGAAGCCGAAGACGTCGGCGTCTTCATTTTCTGCGGTGGCGATGCGCTGTTTATCCTGCATCTGGCTGACGGTGACGAGCTGGTCGCGGAGGCGGGCGGCGAGCTCGAAGTGCATGGCTTCGGCGGCCTCTTCCATGCGGGCAGTGAGACGGCGCTTGAGCTCGTCGGTGCGACCGTCGAGGAAGAGCTGGACATCGCGGATGACGTCCTTGTACTGCTCGGGGGCGATGTGGCCTTCGACGCAAGGGCCGAGGCAGCGCTTGATGTAGTACTGGAGGCAGGCGCGGGGATGGTAGCGGTTGAGATCGACCTTGCAGGAGGGAATGAGGAACGACCGGTGGATGAGGTCGACTAAGCGGTGGGCGAGGTTGCCGGGGAAGTAGGGGCCGAAGTAGGCGGAGCCGTCCTTGCGGAGGCGGCGGGTGACGAAGACCTTGGGGTGGCGGTCGGTGAGGGTGAGCTTGATGTAGGGGTAGGTCTTGTCATCGCGGAGGAGGATGTTGAAGCGCGGCTTGCGCTGCTTGATGAGGTTGTTTTCGAGGGCAAGGGCTTCACGCTCGTTGGCGACGGTGATGTAGTCGACGTCGACGGCCTCGCGCATGAGGGAGCCGGTCTTCTGGTTGTTGCGCTGGTTGGCTTCCAGGAAGTAGGAGCGGACGCGGGAGCGGAGGTTCTTGGCCTTGCCGACGTAGATGACCTCGCCTTCGGCGTTTTTATAGAGATAGCAGCCGGGCTGGGTGGGGATGGTGCGGATTTTGGCGAGGAGATCCATGAGTTGCACGGTTGGCAGAGGGCCAGAGTCTAGTTTAGATCGGCGGGCTGTGGTTTACCCGGGACGCGCTGAGCGGGAAGATTTGACCTCTTTGGCAGGGTAAAAGTTCCATGGGAGTTGGCGGATGCGGGTAGAAGCAGGGTTATCTTCTGGATTTTCGCGGGATTTCTCAGGGTATATGAGTAACTCGGAAGTGGTATTTCAATTGCTGCATACCTATGAATGAGCTTCGATCTCGAAGGAGAATCTATGACTGCCAGCACCACTTCTATTTCCCGGTTTTATCGCTCCCGGACGGTTGCTTTGCTTTCACTTTCGGGGTCACTGCTGCTTGCGGCGAGCACGGTTGGATGTTCGACAAAGAATTATGTGAAGTCGCAGACGACGCCGATCATCCAGAACACGAACGAGCTGGACGAGAAGACGGCGGCTGACCACAATACGATCCGCAGCACGGATGAGAAGGCGACGGCAGGGATCAACGGCGCGATGACGGCGGCGGACAAGGCGAATCAGCATGCGCTGGCAGCGGGGCAGAGTGCGGATCAGGCAAACGCGGCGGCAACGGACGCGGCGCACCGGGTGGACTCGCTGGGCGGGGTGATTGCGGATTTGGACAATTACAAGGAACTATCTGACGTGAGCTTGACCTTTGGGTTCGACAAGGCGGTGCTGACGGCAGCGGATAAGAAGGAGCTGGACGGCGTGGCGGCGAGCCTGCAGAGCGCGCGGGGGTATCTGCTGCAGGTGACAGGCGGTACGGACTCGGTGGGGGACGCGAATTACAACTACCAACTGAGCCAGCGGCGGGCGGATGCGGTGGTGACGTATCTGGCGGCGAAGTACGGGATTCCGCCGCATAAGTTCTATCTGGTCGGCATCGGCAAGGATGTGCAGGTGGCGAGCGATAAGACGGCGGCTGGGCGAGCGAAGAATCGCCGGGTCGAGGTCAAGGTGCTGTCGAATATGACGGCGGTTGCGGCCACGCCGGGGAACTCGACGGGCGGGAGTACGGCTTCGGTGAAGTAGGATCATTCATGTTCAAGGCATGAACGAGGAAGGCGGAGAGCCAGGAGCCCTCCGCCTTTGCTGTGTTCGGGTTTGTGTCGCGGGGCTAGTCGGCGAGGCCAAAGCGGGCGCCGATGGAGTAGCCGATCATGCTGAGGGGGATCCAGGTGCCGACGAGGAGGCCGTCACCGCCCATGAGGCCGGAGCCGTGATTGATGTCGAAGAAGGTGCGGTAGAGCTTTTCGAGGGCGAGGCACTTTTCGCAGAGGCCGGTGCCGGTGGGGAGATCGAGCACCCAGACGCAGACGAGCGCGAAGAAGACGAAGCCGGAGACCCAGACGTGGCTGGCGATGGGGTCATGGCGGCTTTTGGCGACGATGAAGCCGCCGATCATGGGTATGAGGAAGGCGAGAACGGTGCCGAGGACCTTGGGGCCGGTGGCGTCGATGTCCGGGTGGGTGAGGGAGACGGCGAAGACCATGAGTACGAGC
>CAXTRZ010000431.1:0-2574 GCA_964246715.1 uncultured Acidobacteriaceae bacterium
TTCCAACTGCACTTTCCGCCGGGGAACGGGCCTCACGGGCCTGGGCCCGAGCCATCGGTCGCGGAACTAGCAGATGCCGTCAAGGCTGCAGCTCTCACCGCGCCCGCGGGTGCCTGGATTGAAGGAGCAGTCGGAGAGACAATCATCCGACATCCTAAGGAGTCACGGCAGGCGATGGATGAAGCCGCCGGAGACCATCCCGTCATCGTGTCATCGTGGTGGGGCCATGGTGCCATCCTGAACTCCCGCGGTTTGGCAAAGCTGAAACTGACCGATGCGGTGAAGAACCCTGAAGGCGGACTTTACGACCGTGATGCCGAAGGCCATCTGACTGGCTTACTGGAAGAAGAAGCCGGCAACGAGGTCAAGCGCGGGCTGGCGGATGAGTCGGGCGTGGAACCTTCCATCAAAGCCTTTCATGCCTATGCCCAGCAGCGTCTGGCGCAAGGCGTAACGACCGTTCAGGTCATGGCCACGAACCAGCGGTTGAGCTATCTGGAGAAGACTTTCGCTCAGCCGGACGACCCGCTAAGAATCAGGATCATGCGTTTCCCAATGGCTCTTGAGGATGCTCGGGTTGGCGAAAAGCTGGGAACAGGGGAAGAGATCTTGAGCCCACGTGTGCGCGTCGCCGGAGTGAAGTACGTGCTGGATGGCACACCCATCGAGGAGCTCGCCTACCAGACCAAAGACTACGCCGATAAGCCAGGATGGCGTGGGCGTTCCGATTATTCGGTCGCGTTCATCGACCGGCAGCTCAAGCTGGCACTCAACGGAAAAGATCAGCTGATGTTGCACGTCGTGGGGAACGCTATGACGGATGAAGTCATGAACGAGATGGAAAAGCTGGCTTCCGCAGAGACCTGGCGTCCGCTGCGGGTTCGCTTCGAGCATGGCGACGGCTTCAACACGCCGGAACGCATGGCGCGGGCGCACAAGCTCGGTATCCGCACCCGCTCTTGGAGCCGGTGCTACGGCGGACACTCGGCGTCCCGCTCTTTCAAGAGCAGTTGCTCCGCATCGCCATGACCATCGCTGGCTTTATTGGCGGCGAAGCGGAGGAACTGCGCCGGGCCCTCGGCAGTCGTCGCTCCGCCGACAGGATGCGGGCTTTGGAGATCAAGCTGCGGGAGGGCATGGATAAAAACCAAGTGGGGATCGCTGCCCAGGAAGAGATCATTCAGTCGATCAGCTCATTCGCGCTGTATGGCTTTCCCGAATCCCACGCAGCCAGCTTCGCCCTTATCGCCTATGCGAGTGCATGGCTCAAGTTCCACTACCTCGGTGCGTTCACTGCGGCCATCCTAAACAACCAGCCAATGGGCTTCTACTCCGCCGCCGTGCTCGTCAAGGACGCGCAGCGTCACGGTCTCCGTGTGCGGCCCATCGACGTGATGAGGTCGAGCTGGCCGTGTACGTTGGAGCGTGAAGAAGACGGGTCGCTTTCACTGCGTCTCGGCCTGCGCTTCGCCCGTGGCCTTCGAGAGACCGCCGCTGTGGAGCTTGAGGAGGCAAGAACACTACTGAACTTCGCCTCCATCGAAGAACTCGCGCGCCGGGTGCCATCGCTCTCACGCGCTGACCTCGCCACACTCGCCGAGGTTGGTGCGCTCAACTCGATTGGCGAAGGTTCGCATCGTCGCGATGCGCTCTGGCAAGTCCAGAGAGCGGGGCGTCAGGCAGGGCCGCTCTTGGCATCGTTGGATCAAGACGAAGAGCAGACCTCGCCCTTACAGGCCATGAGTCCCGAAGAGCGTATGGTCGCCGATTACGCCGGTACAGGTGTTACGGTGGGCCGCCACCCAATGGCTCATTGTCGCGAGCAACTTCGGAGCATGAACGTCTGCCGAGCCGACGATCCCCATGAGCGTCTGAGCGCCGGAGAAGTCCATCGTTCCTTGGGCATGGGCAGCGCTCGCGAACGTCAGCGCAACGAGGGTGGGTGCCATCACGCGGAATGCGTGGGCAAGGGACTGCTTTGAGAAGGGTGAGGCCTTGCGATTGGCAGGGCGGTTTGGACGGCTTGCAGAAGTGCTTTGGCGGATCATTGGCTACCTCCAGCAACGGTGAATTCAGTTGCGATAGCCAGACCTTATGGGCCGCTCAAGCCCCGCGTCCAATGAGTTTGAGGCCCAACATGATGCTCCCCGCGCATCACTCAGCTTTTACTTGAAGAATCGTTGGTCGAAGGGATGGGAGTAGCGTGCCGTAATTCGCAGCTTCTTCATCTCCGCATGGAGCGGGTTGATCAAGAAGTTTCGGCGTTCGGGAACGAGAACGCTTGGGACTTCCAGAAGCAGGCTCCTCAGCGACCGAAGCCAGTCGTCACCTATCGACTTTGTTACAGACAAATTGGTTCGCCAATCGGAACTCAACTTCTTCACATTCACCCGCTCGACCGTAAGGGCCGCAGACGACTGAATCTTCAATACTTGGAAAATTTGCGGTCGATCCTCGGCATCGATCTCGATGTGAACAAGAGTTTCGAGCAGAGCCGTGGAAGGGTCCTCACTGCAATAGACAATGTGATTGCCTTTCGTGTGCCAACGCCCGGCCACCTACGTCCCACCCACC
>CAXTRZ010000432.1:0-2573 GCA_964246715.1 uncultured Acidobacteriaceae bacterium
CAATACCACTGCCGACGGACAAGTGAAGCTAAAGACCAACCTGAAGTGTCGGATACATTCAGACTCCACCACCTGCTTTTCCGAGACCCCTACGAGATCATCCGACCATCCCTCCAGCTACGCCACTCACACCTCCTTTCACCGCTCCACCCGCCTCCGCCCCTTCACCAGCACATCTGTCGCCTCCGGACCATCGGCCCAGAAGTCCAGCCGTACCCGTCCGTCCTCTATCTGTGTCACGGTCGCGGGCTCCGCGCTCGCGGTCACATACCATCCGCTCGGCAGCACCACCGCGTTCCTCGGACGCCCCAGGCTGCGATCAAACACCAACTCGTCCCCATCCATCCGGTAGCTCACCGGCGCCGTATACGTCTCGGAGATCCGCAGCCGCACGGACTCGCCCGCCTTGACCGCCGCAAATGGAATCACCACCACATCCGCCTTGTCCTCCACCTCCTCCCCCGCGTTCACCTTCGCCGCCTTCATCGCCGCACCCGTCAACACCTTGGTCGGCAACTGCTCGCCGGTATCGACCACATACGCACTCGGGTTGGAAGCCTTGCTGCCTTCGCGCACCACATTCGCATACGCGTTGATCCCTGGCCGGTCCTCCGTATAGTCGTGATACAGCGAAAACGAGTGCGTCTCCGGCTGCTGCAGAAAGTACACGATATCCCGGTCCTGGTGTGCCCGTTCGCTCAGCCGCGCCCGCTCCGGCAGCCCCTGGAACGGTGACTCCCAACTCTTCTCCCGCCCCGCAGCATGCGGCAGCGCACCCGCCTGCGCATCCTTCACCGCATGCAGCACCAGCGGAGCCTCACCTGCGCCCGCATGCATAAAGCTCACCGCAATCCGCCCATCCGCCTCCGTCAGCACCTGCGAGGGCACCGTGCATCCCGTCAGCTCGTACCCAGCCGGCAGCACAATCTTATTGCGCTTGATCCCCAATGGCCGGCTGAACACAATCCCCGCTCCATCCGTGTAGTAGCTTTTCGCATCCTTGTACGTCTTGATGATGATCACCCGTCCCTGCCCATGCTCCGGCACCGGCCGGGCCAGCGTTACCTTGATGTAGTCAGTGTCGGCATCGGCCTTCGCCATCAGCGGATCTTTCCGGGCCTCCGCCCCATGCACCACCTCAAACGCCACCGGCTTCCCGCTCATCGCGTCGACCACCTGCTCATCGGTCGCTACGCTCCCCTTGCGGATCGGGTTATAGAAATACTTCGCTCCAGCCGTAGTCGCTGTCACCTCGTAGTAGATCTTGAAGCTCCCCGTCTCCGGCGCCAGTAACTCGTAGCGTGTGTACTCATCGGTCTCCGTCTGCGCGCCGTGAGCCGCCGGATAAGCAATCGCATCCGCCGTAGCCTGTGCCCAAGCGCCAAGCGGAAAGAGAAGAAAGACGCAAGCCCAAGCCCGTGCGGTATAACCTTTGATCAGCATGGCCATAGCTTACCTCTTCTGTCTGTAAACACAGGCTCATCGCTCCCGCTCACACCAAAGAGTCATACACGTCCTTTCCTCCCTGGCCGATGATCAAGTTGTCATGGCCCTTGTCTCCCTTCGTAGCGCCCCCGCAGCCCTCATCCTGGCTCTCCTCACCGCGCCTGTGGTCGCCCTCGCCCAAGGCTCTGCCGCCCTCGGCGACGGCCTCAGCGCAGCTGCCATCGCCCGTGGCGGCGCCAACGTCGTAGAGCGCGGCACCGCCCTCGATGCTGTTGAAGGCAACCCAGCCGGCCTCGCCGGCGCCGACACTCGCCTCCTTGACCTCTCCGCCGTAGGCGTCTACGCCGGCGGCGCCTTCTCCAACGCCGTCAATCACAACGCCAAACTCACCGGCCTCGCCGGAGCCCTCCCATACGGAGCCTTCGTCACCCCTCTCGCTCACGCCCGCCACTGGGCCGTCTCCGCCGCCGTCACGCCGGAGATCCTCATGCGCGCCAATTGGCATTACAACGACGCCCCAGGAACCGCCGGCGTCACCTACGGCTACCAGCAGCAGGAGACGCAGATCATCGCCGTTCGCTCCTCGCTCGGCCTCGCCCGCAGCCTCGGCCCGCACTGGTCCGCCGGCGCCACCCTCGGCCTGGTCTACAACCAGAACGACCTCCACGCCCCGTACATCTTCCAGCAGCAGCCCGCCCTCGCCGGCCTCAAAGTCCTCCTCGGCCTCACCACCCGCGGCTACGGCTGGAACGGCTCCGCCGGCGTTCAGTACCAGCCCATGCCCAGCCTCCGCGCCGGCCTCGCCTGGAAATCCGGCACCACCATCCGCACCCAAGGCTCTGCCGACGGCACCGCCTCCGCCCTCTTCGACGCTCTCGGCATCGCCTCCGATCCCGCCTACCACTACCACGCCCAGGTCATGAACCACCTCCCCCAGGCCTTTGACGCCGGCCTCTCCTGGCAGACCAGCCGGCACCTCCGCCTCGCCGCCCAGGCCGACTTCACCGCCTGGGGCCAAGCCTTCCAGCAGCTCCCCATCACCCTCTCCGGCGGCACCAACGCCACCATCAACTCCGTCGTTGGCGCCAACACCTTCCAAGACGCTGTCCCCCTCCACTGGAACAACC
>CAXTRZ010000433.1:0-2567 GCA_964246715.1 uncultured Acidobacteriaceae bacterium
CCGAACGTCCCGGCTGACGCTGCAGGGAGACGTGGGGATGGTGCAGCGCTCGGCAAGCTGCTTTCTGGTGCTGGGGGCGCGGGCGGTCATCCGGATTGCGGCCCATGCGTATCTGGACACGATCATCTCCGTACCGCAGACGGCGGGGCTGTTCTTCGTCCTGGCATTTGGGATGATTCTGCGGTGGCGGCTGTCGATGCTGTTTGAGTATCGGCGGGTGGTGGCGGAGCGGGGTATGCCGGTCGCGTAGAGCACGATTATTGTGAGAAGGTTGGTGGTTCTAGTGGTGGCTGGACGCGGATTACCGGTCACGTAGAGCCTTTGGATGCTACTCTCGAGACGCATGTCTTCTATGCCTCAATCCGAGAAAAATCGCCTTCATTATGGCGACAACCTGAACGTTCTCAGAGGAAAGGACGTTGAGGGTCGTCCTTACATTCCGGACAGCTCAGTCGATCTCATTTACCTTGATCCGCCTTTCAATTCGCGTCAGGATTACAACGTTCTTTTCGCGGAGAAGGACGGCAGCCGCTCTGCGTCGCAGATTACTGCGTTTAAAGACACATGGGAGTGGAATATCGAAGCTGAGCGCGCCTACGAAGAGGTGGTTGAGCGTGGGGATAAGGTCTCCGATTGCATGCGCGCCTTCCGCACTCTCATTGGCACCACCGACATGCTCGCCTATCTCGCCATGATGGCTCCTCGCCTCATCGAATTACGCCGGGTTCTCAGAGACGCAGGTTCCATTTATCTCCACTGCGATCCTACTGCCAGCCACTATCTCAAACTGCTTATGGACGCCATCTTCGGGCCACAGATGTTCCGAAACGAGATCGTCTGGCGAAGAACAAATGCACACAACATGCGTTCAAAAGGATGGCCTAAGTCGAACGACATCATTCTTTTCTACACACGATCTACTGTCTTCCATTTCAGGCAACAATACGGGGAGTTCGGCGATGTACAGCTGAGCCGCTATCGCATGGACGAGAAGGGACGGCTGTATACCGGGCAAGATTTGACCTTCTCAACTGCCAACCCCGAACGGCAGTTCACATGGAGAGGTACTACGCCACCAGAACACCGCTCCTGGGGCGCATCTATGGAGCAGCTTGAAGCCTGGTGGCAAGATGGCCTTATCTTGACGAGACGAGACGGCACTCCTCGCTTGGACGGACATAAGGTGTATCTCGATGAAAAGGCGGGTAAGCCCTTCGATACTAACTGGATTGACATTCCGCGCATTGGCAATACGGCCGCCGAACGTCTGGGCTACCCTACTCAAAAGCCTGAAGCGCTTCTCGAACGCATCCTTAAAGCATCCTCGGACGAAGGCGATGTTGTACTAGACCCATTTTGTGGTTGCGGCACCACGGTTCAAGTCGCCCAGAAGCTCAACCGCCGCTGGATTGGCATTGATATCACTCATCTCGCTGTGGGTCTCATTAAGACGCGGCTTGATGATGCTTACGGGCTTGAGGTTCGCAAGACCTATGAGGTCTTCGGCGAACCGAACGACGTTGCCGGCGCGCAACAACTGGCTCTTGAAAACAAGTACCAGTTTCAGTACTGGGCTCTCGGACTATGCGGCGGACGGCCCACTGAAGGTATTAAGAGAGGCGCGGACCGCGGGATTGATGGTCGCCTCTTCTTCCACGAAGCGACAGGAGGTGACTCCAAGCAGATCATCTTCTCCGTTAAAGGCGGTATGAATATCGGCGTTGCCGAGATCCGCGATCTCATTGGCGTTTTACAGCGGGAGAAGGCAGATATAGGTGCTTACATCTCCTTCGCTGAACCCACTAAGCCTATGCTGCGCGAAGCCGCCGAAGCTGGCTTCTACACCTCCGCCGACGGCAGCAAATATCCGCGCATACAGCTCCTTACCATTAGAGGTCTTCTTGATGGCACTCAACACCTGCAGCGCCCGCTCCATGTTCGAGATATCACCTTCAAAAAAGCTCCTCGCGCCCGCGCCGCTACAGCTCAGAACCTGAGGCTCGCGCTTGCAGACTTAGATCATGATCAAGAGGAATGATTTAGACCCTGGACTTTCCTTGCCGTGCATTGATTCGGCCGACGACGGAGTAACTTTTCCTAGTTACGAAGGTAGAGGTTGGCAGCCTTGATACAGACCTAAACCATCTATTTTGAATATTTTGCACAAGAGCATCCTTAGGGGTCAGACTTAATAGCCTGGATCGGAGATTTTCTTGGTGGTGACGGTGCCGTACTTGGCGGCGAGCGGAGCGATCTCGCTCGCTTTGCCGACCAAGACCAGGACGTAGTTGTCCTTGGCGGGGAAGTCCTTGTCGATGACGCGGGTGGCGTCCGCGAGCGAGGTGGACTGCTCCTGGGCGAGCTCTGCGTTGAACTGAGCGCGGGTGATGCCGGAGACCTCGTTGCGGGCGAGCCGGCCGGCAAGGGCGGGATTGGTCTCAAGCGAGGGCGGGAAGGTGCCGCGGAGGTAGTTCTTGGCGCTGGTCAGGTCGGCGTCGGTGAAGGGGTGGGCGTGGAGACGGCCGACGACCTCGAATGTCTTGTCGATGGCGGGCTCGGTGGTGGCG
>CAXTRZ010000434.1:0-2559 GCA_964246715.1 uncultured Acidobacteriaceae bacterium
ACTGGCACGGTCGCTGCCGTCCATCCGGCGCTCGAAGCCGACGGCGAGTTGCTATTGAATGCCGTCGTCATGCCGTTCGTTTCTCCGAACATGTTCTTGACGTTAGCGTTCTTGAGAGCAGTCAGTGTGGTTTGCCATTGCTGCTTGAAGGAGAAGTGCTCGATGTTGTTCTGCAACATCTTGTACTGCTGTTCCATTGTCGTCAGTTGCGAGACCAGGCTGGCGTAGCTGGTGGGATCAAAGACGATGTCTCCGATACCAAAGAGTGCGAAGCTCGGTGTGGCGGTCAGCAGCAACAAGCTGCCTCCCAGAATCCACTTACGGCGTTTTGTAAGCTCAATTTTCATTGATGCCTCCTGCGTTCGGGTTGAACTACATGCACTGCGGGCAGGTCGGGTCCAACCTGTCCAGGGGAAACGGAAGGTGAATGCTGCGGTCGATGGCCTGGGTAGATTGGAGGTAGATCCAACCCAAGGCGTCTCGTCCGGTTTCCGTGCCGACCAGAAGCAGGGTCAGCACGATAGCACCCGCTATTCCGGAGATCGATGGAAGATGCGGCTTCATCGTGGTCCAGGTCATGGCTTCAGTCCTCCTCGGCGAGTTGGCGGGCGACTTGCGGAACGATGGCCACCCAATCCGGCCCGCTGCGGTCGATGGCTTCCGCAATCGTGTACTCCATCTGTGCGAGCCAATCGGCACGGTTCAAGACAATCGCGACCGCGACCTTCTCGCCGGTGGACTGTGCGGCCCACGCCTCACGTCCGCCGAGCTTGGCGTCGCGAGATTTGCGGAGCAGATGCTCGTAATGGGCATTCATAGGGCTCCTTCCGTCAGAGGGTGGGATCGACGCGATGCTCCGCGTAAGACGGGATGAGGATGTCGCGTCCGATATAGACACGAGCACGCGAGCCCTCCTTGAGCGTGATGACCGGCAGGCGGTTGAGGAAGTGATTCAGCACCTGTTCGCCCTCGGCAGCCGACTGCTCCGAGATGCCGTTGCGGATTTCGGTCGATGGCGTGAACACGCTGCCGTTGTTACCGATCTGCGTAAGGCCACCCAGCCCGCCGATGGCGGCCGCTGCACCGAAGGCCATCAGGTAGCCGTGATCGACCTTGGTGGCGAGTCCGGTGGTTCCGATCTGGTCCAGGCCGAGATACTTGTCGAAGTCGAGCGAAAAGCCATCCGGGCATACGGCTCGATGAAAGGTGACGAACATCTTTCGCTGCTGGGCATTTCCGACGCTCTGAACGGTACCGATGAGGCGCGTGCCTTGCGGCATGAGCAATTGCTGGTGGTCGTGGGAGTAATAGTCGGTCGTCAGCATGACGAGGATCGGGCCGGACAATCCACCGTCAATGTGATTGGTGACGACACCCTCCAGTACCGTGCCCTCGAAGACTCGATAAAGCTGACCCTGGTACTGATCGAAGTTGTAGGCAGACATCGGATCTGATTTGGCCGATGAGGCGGACGCGTCGTTCACCGGCGACTTGCTTGCGATATCTTCCGCAGACGCTTTGTCCGTGCTCTCTGCTTTGGCACCGAGGACCGCGGTGGGTGTAGCTGGGCCGGCGTGAGAGAAATCGATCGCAACGGTATCGCTGTTGAGCGCGTCCTGTTGCTGTTTCTCGATCGCGAGCCGCTTCTGCTTCGCTTCCGCCTGGGCTTCCGAGACGTTGGAGGTATGCTGCGGGGCGTTGCTGCTCCCGCCATAGATGGCATCCCGTTGGGCGGGGGTCATTGGCGCGGCGGTTGGACTTTCCGGTCCGGGAACGCTTTGTTCCTGCTGGAGCTGCTGCATGGCGGCAGCAAGTGCCTGTTGTCGCTGCAATTCCTCGGCATCATGCCGCGCCTGCATCTGCTGCTGTGTTTGGAAGCTCGACACTTGCTGGGCATTGGGCGTCGTCGGACTCATGGTGAGTGCGCTGGCTGGGGCGTTCTTCTTATTTCCGGTAAGAAGGCTGGAGAGATTTGCCAGACCGATGAGGGCTACGATCACCACGAGAGCGATCACAACGGGCATACTCTTCCGCAGGGGCGGCTTTGACTCTGGCTGTTCGGGAACAGTTGCAGGGATGTTTTCATTCGGCTCCGTCATAGCTACCTCCCCTCCGCGTTGCGATGAAAGTCCACGCGCTGCTTGCCGATGGCGAGATAACCCGCATCGACTTCCTTCGGAACGATGTACAAACCGTTCGCGAAGTCGAAGTTGATGAGCGAAGGCTTTTTATCCTTCACTTCGTACAAGGCGGGCGTCTCCTGAAAGTGACCGCGCAGATACGTGAACTTGTCATCGCGCCATATCTGCTGAAGACCGAGCTCCTTGCCTTTCTTCTCATCCCAGGAGAAATCGAAGTGGAGCGAGCCGGGATACTGGCTGCGGTAGGTCTCCTCCTTCGTCTGCTCGGCCTTGAGCGTGGCCGCCTGCGCCGCTTGCGCTGCAGCGGCTTCTTGCTTGGCCTTGGCGAGCTCCGCCGCTGGGACGAAAACCGGTAACTGCGCAAGGCGGTCCTTCGCAGCTTTGTCACCCGGCTCGATCAGCACTTTCGAGTCATAGT
>CAXTRZ010000435.1:0-2549 GCA_964246715.1 uncultured Acidobacteriaceae bacterium
GTTTTCAAGGTGGGCGGGGGTCTCGCGGCCAATATAGGGGATGCCGGTCTGGTAGACGCGGTCGAGGAGCTCAAAAAAGCCCTGTCCTTCAAGCTCCGGCAACGCCTCCCGAATGGATTTGCCGAGAAGGTCCTGCTGGCTGCGGCGGCGGGCGATGGCGACGTAGGTGTCATTGACGAGGGAGATGCGGTGCTCCGGGCCGGAGAGCATGAGGATGGGGGCGGGCGCTTGAAGGAAGAGGCTGTGGAGTTTTTCGCGCTCGATGCGGGCGGTCTCCCGGAGCTCAGCTTTGAGCAGACTGGAGGCGACGCGGCGGGCGAGCTCCTGAGCGACGGCAGAGTCCTCCTGCGTGAAGGGAGCGGGGTTGACGGTGCGGCAGAAGGAGAGGGTGCCGAAGGTGCGCGAGCTCTCCGCAACGCAGACGGTGAGGAGGGTGTGGAAGGCAAGCTGCCTGATGCCTTGGAGGTGTTTTTCGTTGAGCGCCACGGACTGTCGCCACTCCTCCGTGACGGCCTCCACGAGAACAGGGGTGCCGCGCTCCATGGAGCGGCGGACGGGGTGGTTGCTGGTGAAGGGCATGGTGGCGCGCGAGGCTTCTTCCAGGATGATCTGCTGGATGGGGTCGCGGTGGAGGCGGACGGCGCGCCGAACGGTGCCGTCGGGTTGGAGGAGGTCGAAGTAACAGAAATCCGCGAAGGTGCGGATGCAGAGGCGGGCGATGTCTTCCAATGTGGCGTTGAAGTCAAGCGAGCCGGCGAGGACGCGGCCTGACTCAGAGAGCAGCTCAAGGTTGCGCTCGGCGCGGCGGCGCTCTGTAATGTCACGGAAGATGAGGACGATGCCGGAGAGGGCGCCGGCGGCGTCATGGATGGGGGCGCCGGAGTCGTCGATGGAGATCTCCGTGCCGTCGCGGCGGAGGAGGACGGTGTGGTTGGCGAGGCCGGTGACTTTGCCCATCCGGCGCACCTTATCGACGGGGCTTTCTACAGGCTGACGGGTCTCTTCATGGACGATACGGAAGACATCGCTCAGGGGGTGGCCGGAGGCGTCGGCCTCGGGCCAGCCGGTGAGCGACTCAGCGACCGGATTCATGAAGACCACATCGCCGCCAGCGTCACAGGCGATGACGGCGTCCCCGATGCTGCGGAGGACGGTGGAGAGCCAGATGTCGGATTGCGGTTGGATGAGCGTGCCTCGGATACTGAATACCAAGGCTATTTAACAGGAAAGACAAGGAGAGGGAAAGTGCTTGGGGTGCGACCTTTGGTTTGGCGAGAACTAGGGGCGGAGATGTTTGAAGGAGAGGGTCCGAGGCGGGCTCTCACCTCTCAAAGGCGAGATGTAGGGGTACTCAAATTCTTCATGGATCAGATCTGGGGCGCGAGCGTTCAGGAGATGGAGACGAGTTCGGGGGCTTGATTGTGGATGGCAGCTTCTACAGTGCGCTTGAGCTGGCCGCAGGCGGCGAAGATGTCCGCGCCGCGCGGGCGGCGGATGAAGGTGGGAAGACCGGCGGCGATGAGGCGCTTCTGGAAGGCGTCGACACGGTCATGGGGAGGAGCCTGAAAGGGCATGGAGGGACCGGCGTTCCAGACGATGAGGTTGACCTTGGCTTTGAATGAGACGTGAGGGCCGGAGAGCAGGGCGATGACCTCGGCGGCGTGCTCGGGCTGGTCATTGACGCCGCCGAGGAGAACGTACTCAAAGGTGATGTACTGGCGGCCTTTGAGGGGGATAGCGGCGATCGCTTTGAGGAGGGTGGCGATGTTCCATTTGCGCGTGATGGGCATGATGGACTCGCGGACTTGATCGTTGGAGGCGTTGAGCGAGAGGGCGAGGTGGGGGCGGATGGGCTCTGCGGCGTAACGCTCAATGCCGGGAAGGATGCCGGAGGTGGAGACGGTCATGCGCTGCTCCGGAATGCGCATATGGCCGGTGAGGAGGTGGACGGCGGCGATGAAGTGGTCGTAGTTGAGGAAGGGCTCGCCCATACCCATGAAGACGAGGTTGATGCGGTCGGGCTGGCCCTGGCCGCGGCTGGTTCCGAGTTGGACGCCGTGGCGGTTGAGGACTGCGGCGACCTGACCGGCGATCTCTCCGGCGGTGAGGTTGCGGCGGATGCCGAGCTTGGCGGTGAGGCAGAACTGGCAGTTGACGGCGCAGCCGACCTGGGAGGAGACGCAGATGGTGGCACGCTGGTAGCCGGCGGGCTCGGACTGGTTCGAGTTTTCGGCATCGTCGGTAAAGATGCCGTCGCCGTTGGGCATCCAGACGGTTTCAACGGTTTCACCGTCGGCGAGGCGAACGAGGTAACGCTCCGTTCCGTCCATGGAGCGGGCGGTCTGGGCGAGCTCCGGGAGGCCGATGGTGTAACCCGCGTCGGCGAGGGACTGGCGGAGGGATTCGGGGAAGGTGGTGATCTCGGCCAGGGTCTGGACGCGCTGGTCGTAGAGGGCAACGGCGAGCTGGGCGGCGCGGTACTTGGGCTGGCCGAGGGAGGCCATGAGGTCGCGGAGGTCGGCCTGGGAGAGGCCGAAGAGGGGCTTGAG
>CAXTRZ010000436.1:0-2544 GCA_964246715.1 uncultured Acidobacteriaceae bacterium
TCAACGTTATCTGACCAAAACGGGACAATAACAACCACACCATAGTTGTAGTCCATCGAGTGTAATTTTCTCCATGCAGAGTTGCTGGAAAGACAACATTTCAACGCGAGGCGCTCTCCGAGAGTGTTTGGCCGGTCAAGCAGCGGGGCGGTGACGAGCGAGTACAACATAGTCACGCGGGGGAGCCGGAGGCAATCATCGGTTCGGCGGAGTGACGGGACATCTGCTCGTCGAGGGTGCGTAGGACGATATCACGGTCGGCATCAAGGACGATGGGGGGCTTGCGGAGTTCGGCAGACAAGCTACGCTGGTCGCCGCTCAGCGCGCGGGTCTCCGCATCGCCGAGGAGTTCTCCGCGGTGGAAGTGGATGGTGTAATCCGAGTCTTTGAGGGTATGGCCGGTCAGGACGAGAACGGCGCGATCCTCAGGCGAGACGCGGCCATCGGCAGCCATTTTCTTTAGCCCTGCGAGAGTGACGGCGGAAGCGGGCTCGCAGCCGATGCCCTCCGCGCCGATCTGCGCCTTAGCGAGGGCGATCTCGGCCTCGGAGACCTGTTCGCACCATCCGCCGGTGGACTGGAGGGCGCGAATGGCCTTGCGCCAGGAGGCAGGATTTCCGATTCGGATTGCGGAAGCGCGAGTTTCGGCCTGGACGGGCTCCAGTTTGGTACCGCCGTTTTCCTGCAGAGATCGGTAGAGCGGGTTGGCGCCCTCAGCCTGGATGATGGAGATGCGGGGGGTACGCTGGATCATGCCGAGTTGCCGCATCTCCGAAAAGCCCTTGGCCAGGGCGGAGGCGTTAGCGAGGTTGCCGCCGGGGCAGATGAGGTGCTCGGGGACCTGCCACTCAAGCTGCTCGAGGAGCTCAAAGGCGGGAGTCTTCTGGCCTTCAAGCCGGTAGGGGTTGACGGAGTTGAGCAGGTAGATGGGGTGGGTACGGACGAGGTCGTTGACGAGCTTGACGCAACCGTCAAAGTCAGTGCGAAGCTGGACGGTGAGTGCGCCGTAGTCCATGGACTGCGAGAGCTTACCCCAGGCGATCTTGCCCTCCGGAATAAAGACGATGGAGCGGAGGCCGGCGCGAGCGGCGTAGGCGGCCATCGCGGCGGAGGTGTTACCGGTGCTGGCGCAGGCGACCCACTCGAAGCCGCGCTCGACCGCGACGGAGAGGGCGGCGGTCATGCCGGTGTCTTTAAAGGAGCCGGTGGGGTTCATGCCCTGGTGCTTGGCGAGTATCCAGTTAAGACCGAGGACCTTTGCGGAGCGAGGAAGTTCATAGAGCGGGGTATTGCCCTCCCGGAGGGTGGTGACACGGTCGAAGTCGCGAACGATGGGAAGGAGGTCGCGGAAGCGCCAGACGCCCGACTGATCGACGGGCATGGTGGAGGTGCGGCGCTCCTGCCAAAGCCAGCGAAGGGCAGAGGGGTTGGGTAGGGTCTGGGCACCTGGATCAGGCTTGTGGCTGCGATCACTCCACGGGTACAGGACTTCAAAGAGGCCGGAGCAGAGAGTGCAGCGGAAATCAGCGGCAAGCTGTTCGCTGGAAATCTCCGAACCGCACTCCGTGCATCGTAAGTGGTGTGTCTCAACCATCATATTTAGGGTATCGCAAAGGGTCATCCCTGCCCAAATTTGCCGGACTTTTGACCGCCTGTTTGCTGGTTCTTTATGGAACGGGAGCGGGCGCACAGAGTCCATTCAATGCCAAGGAGTTGCGGGTTGCGGCGGCGGCGGACCTGCAACCGGTGATGCCGGTCTTTGCGCAGGCGTACGAGAAGGAGACGGGCGTGAAGCTGGTGGTGTCCTTTGGCAGCTCCAGCGCGCTGGCGACGCAGATCCTGAATGGAGCGCCATTCGACTGCTTCTTTGGAGCGGATTTTCTCTTTCCAGAAAAGGTAGTGGCGGCGGGGCTGGCGGATGGGACGGCGCCGGTGGAGTATGCGAAGGGGACATTGGTGCTATGGGCCAGGAAAGACCTGCCAGGCAAGCTGAGCATGGAGCGGCTGGAGGATCCCGCGATTACGCGGGTGGCCATTGGGGATGAGTTTCATGCGCCGTATGGGCGGGCGGCGTACGCGGCGCTGCGGTGGCTGAAGGTCTTCGACAAGGTGATGGACAAGCTGGTGGTGGGGGAGAACATCGCTCAAACAGCGCAGTTCGTCGAGTCTGGGAATGCTCAGATAGGCTTTATCTCGCTGACGACTGCGAGCAGCGACAAGCTGAAGGCGGAGGGGCAGTATGTGCTGGTGCCCAAGGTGTATCCGGAGATACAGCAGTATGCGGTGGTCATGAAGAAGTCGCCCAAGGTGGCGGAGGCGAAGGCATTTGTAGAGTGGATGCGGTCGCCAAAGGTGCAGGAGAGTATGACGAAGTTTGGGTTGGAGCCGGTACGGTAGCAGGTACATCCCTCCCCCTGCAATATGTGCAAAGTATTCTGAACACGCAGTTTAGGCTTGGACTTCCTTTTACGACTTGGATGATCGGGTCCGTGAAGGGGCCTTTGAGGGGTGGGTTTGTCAGGTTTATGGGGATGAGTGAGATAG
>CAXTRZ010000437.1:0-2539 GCA_964246715.1 uncultured Acidobacteriaceae bacterium
CCTTCGGCGTCGTAGCTGTCCGTGGCGAAGCCGAAGCGGATCTGGCCGGTGTACTGCTATTCCCCATGGCCGAAGAACTGGGCGAGGCGGGTGAAGCGGCCGAGCAGCAGGGGGAGGACGCCGGTGGCCATGGGGTCCAGGGTGCCGAGATGGCCGATGGATTTCTCGCCGGTGGCTCGGCGGACGAGGGCGACGACGTCGTGAGAGGTGAGGCCGGCGGGTTTATCGAGGATAAGGAGGCCGTTCAAGATTGTGCAGGGTCCTGAAGAAACCTTAACACCGATGAACACCAATTGGACTAAGTGAGGCAAAACAAGGCCGACCACGGAGTCACACGGAGACGCGGATAAAGACGAGACAATGACGGATGGATCGAAGAACAGGGAAACAATAAGGCTAATGGAGATAAAAAGGAAGACGGGAAACAGCAACGACAAGGACAACGACAGATACGGAGATTCTGGCTTCGCCAGAATGACGGTGAGAGGTGTTGCATGGTTGGGAGTTACTTACCGGTGTAGGGGGATTTGAGGAGTTTTCGGGCGGATTCGGCTTGCGATTGGTCGCCGCCGGGGGCGAGGACTTTCTGGTACTGGGCAATGGCGGCGGGGCGGTCATGGAGGAGGTCGAGCATCTCCCCGGCGTTGAGCTGGGCGCGTTTGCGGAGCCAGTCGGAGTTGTCGGGCTGGGCGGCGGATTCGAGGTAGTGCTTGGCGGCGGAGGCGATGTCGTTCTGGCCGCGTTCGGTGTCGGCAAGGCCGAACCAGGCCATCTGGAGGCGAGGGTCGACGAAGTAGCCAGGTTTGGCGGCGTCGGCGATGACCTGTTTGTAGATGGCGATGGCGGCGGGGCCGTCGCCCTTGTCCTTGGTGAGGTTGGCCTCTTCGAGGCGGAAGAGGTAGTCGTGGGGGTACTGGGTGGCGAGGGCGTGCTGGACGGCAAGGGCTTCCGGGTAGCGGCCGTCGTGGCGGAGGAAGAGGGAGAGGGTGGTGCGGGATTCGACGCTGGTGGCGGTGCCGTGCTCGGCGGAGATCTTGAGCAGGTCCAGTCCGTGCTGCTTGTTGCCGCCGACGCCGGCGATGCCGACCATCATGCGGACGAGGCGGGGGAGGCTGGCGACGGCGAACTGCTGGATGCCGATGGCCATGTTGGCGTCGGCGTAGTCGTGATCGAGCTTGAGGGCGGCTTCGGAGTCGTTGCGGGCGGCGAGGCCCTGGCGGGCGGCGGCGAAATAGGAGTGGTCGGCGAGGGTGATGAAGGCGGCATGGAGGCCGCGGGCGTATCCGCGGGCGAAGTAGAGGTCTTTGGCGCCGGGATCGCTGGGGTTGGCCTTGAGGCGGGAGTCGACTTCTTCCTGATCTTGGCTGAGAAGGTTTTCGATGCGCTGGCGGGTGGCGGCGGGGATGTCGACTTTGCGCTGGGTGGTGAGAAAGGAGTCGTGGGCGTAGTAGGTGGTGTCAAGGAGGTCCTGATGGTAGAGCTCGCGGAAGATGGTGACCATGAGGTCGTAGGCGGGGGCCATGGGGTCTTGCGGATGGGCTTTGAGGACCTGCTCGAAGCGGGCGAGGGCGCCGTCGTAGTCGAGGTTATAGAAGTGGGTGTAGGCGTCGTGGACGGTGGGGTCGAGGTTAAGGGGATCGGTGTGGAGGGGGGATTGCGCGGAGGACGAAGCGAGGACTGAGGCGGCGAGGGCGAGCGAGAGGAGGGCGGAGCGGCGTGTAGTCAAGGTTGAGCGTCCGGGTTTGGCGATGACGAGAGATAGGATGCGGGCGATGCGAGGAACTGCCGTCACAGGGTCATGATACGCTGTGCGGGTCTGCGGATGGCTGAGGGAGTTGAGCGCGATGACTCGGGTTGAACTGCTACAGTTGCTGGTGGGGCACGCGCGGGCGAATGGGTTTGAGTTCCGCAGATGGTACGTGCGGACGCTGGGGCGGAGCTGGGTGGATGGGACGACCGCGATGGAGGTGCTGGCGAGCGAACGGCGGTACTATGCGCTGCTGTTTAGCCATGAGTTTGCGCAGAACTTCTGGAAGGCAGGGCAGACGATTACGTTCCTGGTGCCGACCGCGACGTTTCAACGAAAGATGGCGGATGGGAAGATTGGCACAGTGAACCGGAAGGGGTATACGCGAAGGAGCGGACGCCAGGATGCGTGGCGATATCACCTGAAGGAGATGGCGTTGGCGGAGGAGCCGCTGCGGTACATGCGGCGGTATCTGCCGATTGTGGAGGAGCTGAAGGAGACGGGTTGAGGGGGTGTGAGGAAAGGCCGAGGGAACGGCGATTGCAAGAGCAAAGACGAAAGACGGAGGTTCTGGCTCCGCCAGAATGACGGCTATGGGCGTTTGAGGATGGCTTGGATCTGTTTCAGGTGGTGGAGCCCGTGGATGAGGTGGAAGCGGGTCCATTGGCGGGAGGTGAGAGGGCCGAGGACCTGGTGGGAGATGGCCTGGGTGCGGGGACCGAAGAGGGTTTCGGCCTGAGCGACGAGGGTGTCCATGCGGGTGAGGTCTTCGGTGAGGGTGCGAGCGAGGTT
>CAXTRZ010000438.1:0-2528 GCA_964246715.1 uncultured Acidobacteriaceae bacterium
CAGATCGTCTTCGGTACGGATTATCCGTACGCGTCCGAAAAAGTCAGCAAGACCTTCGACGCGAACCTCGACCACTCAACGCTACTGTCCCCTGATCAGGTCGACACGATCAACAGGAGAGCAGCAGAGCTGATCCCCCGGCTTAAACGCGACGATGGTGAAACATCCGTCTCGGAGAGCCGCTGAACGATGAGGCTCAGCGGCCACATTCGGGAGCGGATTGCTCGAATCGAGGGTCACGTACGGGCGGAGAGCTATGCTGGCGTCGATATTAGAGATGGTTCTATGCTCCATCTCCCCTTGGCTCCAATCCGTTGAACACTGTGTCCACCAGCGCGTCAATATATGCGTCGGATATCACGCCATTTTTGTACGGCACTAGCAAGCGATGGTAAAAGGGGCCGTACAGAGCATCCAGGACAATGTCCGGGTCAAGGTCAGCGCGCAGCTCACCACTTTGCATGGCTCGCCGAACGATCTCACGGGCGATCTCCCGACGAGGCTCAACCCACCGCGTGCGGACTGCCTCGCGCAAGTTCTCGTCGGTCTGCGCCCTGCCGAGCAACGGCCTGAGGATTTTACCTAATCGACCACGGTATGCTTTCGCCAGGAGACGCATCGAGGCCGTGAAGCTTTCGCGAGCAGTCGCGCGGGTTTGGATCGCAGCAAGGCGTGTGACGTCCGCCAGGAATGCGTCCATCACAATAGCGCCAACATTCGGCCAACGTCGGTAAATTGTGGTTTTGGCGATACCCGTGCGAGCGGCGATCCCTTCAATCGTCAGTCCATCAAATCCCAGTTCTTCTCCCAACTCCAAAGCAGCTTTGAGGATGGCCCGCGTAGTTTTCGGTCCCCGCTCCTGAACGACCTTTCCATGCGCTTCATCTACTTGCGCTCTTTTCAATCAATGCTCCTGAATGTGTCACTCGCTTTCGCGACCTCGTTGGCGAAGGGAGAGGCCTATACACAATACGCTTATTTTCCTTGCAACGCTACGGCATGTAGCGCATCATATAGCTCATGTACGCTTCGCTACGTAGCGAATCGATAGATAAGCGCTCGCGGGTCAACTATCGACGAAAGCATCTAGCGATGGAGGAATGTTTATGCAGGGCATAAAGGATAAGGTGGTTCTGATTACCGGAGCCAGCAGCGGTATCGGCGAAGCAACCGCGCGGCTCCTGGCACAGAAAGGCGCACGCGTCGTTCTCGGCGCGCGCCGCACGGAGCGTTTGAAAGGGGTCACCGACGCAATTCGTCTTGAGGGCGGTAGGGCGGAATTCCGCGCGTTGGATGTCACTAATTTCCAAGATATGGAGGCTTTTGTCAGGTCCGCGCTGGAATCCTATGGCAGAATCGACGTTATCGTGAACAACGCGGGCGTGATGCCACTTTCGAAACTGGAAGAGCTCAAGGTCGACGAGTGGAACCGCATGATCGATGTAAATATTCGTGGTGTCTTGCACGGAATCGCGGCTACTTTGCCCATCATGAGAAGACAGGGGTCCGGCCAGATCATCAATGTGTCCTCGATAGGCGGCCATCATGTGCATCCGACCGCAGCGGTTTACAGCGCAACGAAGTTTGCCGTGATTGCCATCTCTGAAGGGCTGCGTCTCGAAAACGACAGGATTCGAGTGACGGTCATCTCGCCCGGGGTGACTGAGTCGGAGCTCGCGGACAGCATCTCGGCTGAAGGTGCACGCGAGGCAATGAAGCAGTTTCGCCAGATTGCAATTCCGTCGGAAGCTATCGGCCGCGCAATCGCTTACGCTATCGAGCAACCGGACGACGTTGACGTCAATGAAATCATCGTACGTCCCACAGCGAGCCCATACTAGGGCTGTTATGAGCCATGATCTAGAGGGCTTGCGGAGGAATTATGGAAAGCGAACGCTTCAAGCGTGGTTGGGATAAGCTAAGAGAAATCGACCGAGAACAAGGTGAACGCGTGATCGCGAGTCTCAGCGATATCGCGCCGGACTTCGCTACCTACCTCATTGAATTTCCTTTCGGTGACGTGTACAGTCGGCCTGGCCTCGATCTGAGGTCACGCGAACTTGCGGTCGTGGCTGCACTGACGGCGATGGGCAATGCCGCGCCTCAACTCAAGGTCCATATACATGGCGCATTGAATGTGGGAGCGTCCCAACAGGAAGTTCTGGAGATCATTATTCAGACGGCCGTCTACGCCGGATTCCCTGCGGCCCTGAACGGTCTGTTTGTGGCGAAAGATGTCTTCAAGGAACTTGAAAAAGATCCCGCGAGGGTAGACCAGTGATGAACCGCCAGTGAGCTGGTAAGCGCGTCGGAAGCCGTCCACAATACGCGGTTCTCCGAGAAAAGCCCGAAGTCTCGCAAAGGGACGTCGGGCCGCGCCGATCTGAACAGCTGCCCAGAAGTACGGCGCAGACCCATCATTGAGAAGATCCAGCTGGACGACACGGAGAGCGCCAATCTTGCGGTCAGGGCGCGGGTTGTAAAGAGAACAGCATCATCGAACGCTCAGTGGGGTGTTCCCCTACATC
>CAXTRZ010000439.1:0-1841 GCA_964246715.1 uncultured Acidobacteriaceae bacterium
GGTTTGGCCCCGAAGCGTGACCCCGAGCAGAGGACGGGATACGGGACGGAAGGAACGCTAATGAGCACAAGTCACCCAATCGATTCCTGCGACCGAAAGCTCCACCAACCGCAGCCGGATTTCTCCCCGCAATGTCCTCCGGCATGGACGGCTTTGAGCACACGGAGGCGTGCTGCCAACGCTGCTTGTCGCAGGCTGGAGCCGCCACGCTGGGCGCGTTCAAAGACGAGTTGGGCTGTGCAGCTACATGAGCCGCATGAAAGACCATCGGAGTGACCTCGGTTCGGGTTGGGATTCTCTAGGTGGAAGCCTGCGCGTCAGGCGTCGGAAGCACGATAAACCTCCTCCGTTTGGAAGCATTGCTCCACGTGACTGTAACCAGAGACCGTAATCAGCTCACGGACGCGGCGGCGGCCCGTGACATCGCGCTCGCAATGCAGCACAAAGTCCACGGCTTTGCCGGTCTGCGACCGGACAAATGCCTGGTCCAAATTGGTTCTTGCACTGAGGGCCATGTCAGCGAGTCTGTCTAGGGCATCCACGGCCGAATCCGCGTGCAATGTGGAGAGCGTACCGCCGTGGCCTGTATTCATGGCCTGCAGCAGGTCGTATCCGCACTCGTCGCGAATTTCGCCCATGATGATGCGATCGGGTCGGTGGCGGAGAGCTGCCGCTACCAACTGGCTCGGGGTGATAGCAACCTGACCGGGAATCGCATCGACCGCTTCCCAACGAACAGCGTTCGGATGGGCGATCTTCAACTCGGCGGGCTGCTCGATCACGACGAGCCGTTCATGGAGAGGAACATGGTCGAGGAGGGCTTTCATCAGGGTTGACTTACCCGAGCCGGTTCCGCCGCTGATGATGCCGTTCTTCCTCTTGAGAATGAGGTTCACGACATCGTCGCGAACGATGGACGGAAAGCAACCTGCAGCCACCAGCTCATCGCTGGTGAACCAGCGATTGAATTTGCGGACGGTGAGGGTGGGGCCATTGATGGAAGACGGTGGCCCTACCACTGCGACGCGGGAGCCGTCCGGCAAGCGGGTGTTCAGAATCGGATTCTGGCCTGTGAGGTCTTGTCCGAGGATGCGGGCGACGCGCTCAATGGCCGCCGTAAGGCGGTCGTTGGTGTACGGCGCGGAGAGCGGAATACGCTCGACCACGCCGCCACGATCCGCAAACACTCCCGTCGTCCCGTTGATCATCAGGTCTGAGATTGACGGGTCCTGGAGAAGCACACGAAGCTCCTCTGGAAAGAACGGGAGTATGAGCTGAAAGCTCATCGTGTCGCTCCTTGGGCAGGCTGGGCAATCGCGTTGGGGTTGGCACCCGTGTTCCCAGGCGTCATGGCGTCTACGGAGACGCGGTTCTCGTGGAACTCCGTGATCGTCAATCCCAACGGATTGATGAATTCGTATTGCGGGTAGATCTTCGCCTGATCGCTGACCTGCTTAGGGTTCAGATAGTACGTAACGGACAGCAGCCAGTGCTCTGTACGGGGCTGATGCGAGTGCTCTTCGGAAAAGATCTTGTCGAAGGTTACCAGTGCCGTTCCGCGCGCAATACGGACGCCCTGAACCATCTCCTCGGACATCGACGTGATAGTGACATTGCGTACTTGGACATCGCTCGATTCCACCTGGCCACCAGCGACCTGTGAGACGAGATGGTTTTGGTGATCCGTCCCCATCAGTTGCGAGGCAAGCGGTCCCGAAAGAAAGTAGTAGTTGAGCGGATACTTCTTCGCGATCACATCCCGATTGATGGTGTAGCGATAGTTGGCCCAGTCGGTGAGATACGTCCTGACTTCGCCTTCGCGTGGGCTGTAGTTGAGATCG
>CAXTRZ010000439.1:1851-2528 GCA_964246715.1 uncultured Acidobacteriaceae bacterium
CGGATATAGCGATTGGCAATCGGGCGGTGCGCAAGGGAGAAGTTCAGCCACATCGAACCGCAGAGCAAAAGGGTTCCGCAGCCGATGATGAGACGGTAGGCTTCTCGCTCGGCATAGTGCGAGGAGTAAACCTCGTTGCCGACCTGGTCCGTGAGGACGGATTGCTCAGGTGTAAGCCCGCGGTCAATGGGTACTGTGTGCGTGGACATGGGGATGCTCGCTCCTTTCCGAGACAGCTCTGAAAACTACGTAGGCATAGACCAATCCAGCGATCACGACGCCGACAAGGAAGAGTTTGAGAAGAGGCTTGACGAACCCACGACCAAAACCCAATGCTCCCAATGCGTCGCCGATCGAGCTTCCGTTTCCGTAATTCCACATAGCTACACGCCTCCAGTGATTGCGAGCGTCCTGACGATGTTCCCGACCGCCTGTTGACCTGAGGATGCGAGTCCCGCTGCACCGCCAAAGATGGCCTGCGTCATGCTCGGAATGAACAGCATATTAATGATGAACGCAACGAAAACCATCAAGCAAGGGATCAGGTTCGCGATCCACATATCCATCGAATAGTTGCCGTTGAAGGTCTGCTGTAGGAACCCATTCATGAATCCTGCCCATACATAAATGAAGGCAGCGGCGACTGCGCGAATCATCGCGAAGCTGACAAGCACATC
>CAXTRZ010000440.1:0-2518 GCA_964246715.1 uncultured Acidobacteriaceae bacterium
GCCGGATGCAGATGGAGCAGGTGGAGAGCGCGGTGGAGCGGACGCGAATGCTGGAAGAGGTGGAAGCGGCACGGCGGCTGCAGGCCGCGGCGGATGACCGGTATCTTTCACGGCGGGCGTGGATGCGAGAGGAAGACGATCGGCTTGGAAGGCATGCGGAGACCGGGCGTCCAGGGGGGACGGCAGCCGGTTCGGTGAAGACGCGCTAATCTTTGCGGGCTGCGTTTTGGCTACCCAGGTGCACCTTTGCGGGGCGACGGGAGATTCGCTTTGATCGACAGCAGCCTTATCGCCGGATTGCAGCCAACGGGGCCGGCTCTTCTGTTGACGGGAGGCGTGGGGCCAGCTTCCGCTGCGGCGGGTGCGGTCGCGGGGCATACGGGCGGAGCGGCTGCGGCTGCGGCTACAGCCGGGCCGGTGAGCGACGGTTTTCGGGAACGCTTTGAAGCCAGTCTTGACGCCAGTGTGGAGTTCGCCGGTCCGAAGACTGTGCCTGCGGGCGGCAGGACGATCATGAGCAAGGGCGGCGACTTCGGCAAGGCCGAGGAGGCTCAATCGGCCGGTGGGACGGCTGGCTTGAGAGCGAGTTTGGGGCAGCAGAAGCCTTTCGAGGGCGAACGGTTGCAGGAGGGTCTTGAGGATGCCTCTGCAGCAGCCGGTGACGGAGCGAAGACGACTGGGCGACTCTCCGATGTGCCGGTGGCTTATAAGGCTGGAGAGATGAAACCAAGCACCGCGGCTGAGACGCGGACAGGGACGGTCGCACAGCCATCGCGCCTGGTCGTAAATCCTGCAGGCTATGCCGTTGATGCCGCATGGAAGAGGACCGGGCCGGTCGCCGCGAGTGGCTCTCGCGCCCAGAAAAAAGAAGGGGATGACGCCGCATCCGGCGCACCGATCTCTCGCCTGCATGCCACGACTTCTTCTAAGGACGGGTCGATGGAGGGAAGTGCTTCTCTGATCGCTCGAGGAGCTTCTTCCGAAGCGTTTGTTTCAGCGCCAAAGATTGTGCATGAGAGCGGGCAGGAGGTGCAGACTGCGCCCTTGCTGCAGACCGCTGCGGCGATCACGGCTGAGGCCACGAGCGCGGTGGTCTCGCCGGCAAAGATGATTCCGGCTGCAAGGGTAAAGCATGCGGATACTCTCGCTCGTCCTGCAGTGGAGCAGCGCGCGGATGTCGCGGCTGCAGCTACCAGAAAGTCTGAGCCTGCGTCTGGTACGAATCAAGGCAGCGGCGGCTTGATAGCAGACAAAGAGGGTAAGCAGCTGGGGGTGATGTCTTTGGCTGCGCTGGCTATTGGCACGCCGGTGTCGCCGGTGCAGATCATTGGTTTGTCAGGTCCGGTTGCGGCGATGCCCTCAATCAAGACCTCCGAGACTCAACGATCACGAACCCAATTAGCGTCGCCGCTGGTTGCAGCGATGCCCTTCATGCGGGCCTCCGAGGTCAAGGGCGAGGTCCTTGATGCGCGCGCAGAAGCAAACCTTGGTGCGGGAACGCCGCTTGCGCTTTCCGGCGTTATGCGCGATTTTAGTGCGCCTTCGCTGTTGAAAGATGCTTCCAATGGTTCTGAAGCGCCTCTCGCACAGGCGTCGCCGGGCGCCGGAGTCAGTGCCAACGATCAAGCGGCGGCGAAGCTCCAGAGTCATGCAACGCGCGCCAGCGATCGACCTCTGACCTCGAAATCAGGAGTGACGGTATCCGAGGCCGGCAGCATGGCAAAAGATGCGGCAAGTTCCGTTGTCTTGGATGGAGCGGACGAGACGGAAGCAAATCCGTCTGCTGTTTCCGATGAGATTGCGCAGAGTCTGGGGATAGGTTTGCCCGGGTTGACAGCGACTGCGGACGCTCCGACCGTCATTGCGGGCAAGGAAGGCGGTGGCGCATCGGAGAAGGCGGTACGTGTTGCCCGTGCTTCCTCGTCAGCGCCAATGGAGGCGGGTGCACCGGTAGCGGGGATGGTTCAAGCTACGCCTTCTCCGCTACAGGCGTTGGGTGAGCGAGCGGATGCTCCGGCGAGCGGCAAAGAGGCGGGTGAAGCGGCGCTTGGAACGAGGGTGGCCCCGCACGTCGAGCTGGGGGCCACGCAGGGGGGTGCTTCGGCTCTCTCGTCGCAGATCCATGTTGAAGCCCAGGGACAGTTTCTGGGGGAGACGAAGATGCCTGTCGCCGCCTTACCGGGACAGACGACCTCTGAGCGGATGCATGCGTCTTCCGCCATGGTGAGCAGCGGCGAAGGGCTGGAACATACGACCCTGGTGGCGACGCCGAATGTGTTGGAGGTTGGCGTCGCGAGCGGCACGAATGGATGGCTGAAGGTTCGGGCCGAGATGGATGGCGTGGGAGGCGTGGCCGCCTCCGTGGTGACGACGACGGCGAGCGCGGCGGCGGCGCTGCACAAGGAGCTGCCATCGCTTGCGGCGTATCTGCGCGATGAGTCCGTGGGGGTGAGTTCGCTGGCGGTGAATCGGGCAGAGGGAGTAACGATCGCGCACGATGCGACGGCGAGGTTTGGGG
>CAXTRZ010000441.1:0-2518 GCA_964246715.1 uncultured Acidobacteriaceae bacterium
GGATTGAAGGTTCAAACGATCCATGCGGACCTGGCGCGGCCTACGCCGGCGGTGGGGTGGGAGAACGAGGAGTCCAGCTCACTGCTGGCGCGGCTGGAGGGACGGTTTGAGCTGGTGATGATGCTGGCGGTGATCCATCACCTGCTGCTGCTGGAGCAGATCCCGCTGGATGCGATCCTTGCGCTGTGTGCGCGGCTGACGAAGCGGCACTTGGTGATTGAGTGGGTACCGGCGACGGATGCGATGTACAAAAGCCTGATGCGCGGGCGGGATGAGCTGTACGGCGGGATTACGGAGTACCACCTGCTGGATGCGTGCGAGGGTCGCTTCCGGATGTTGAAGCGGCTTACACTGGAGAACGGACGGATTCTGCTACTGTTTGAGGCGATCCGGTAATCTTTTCACCAAGTCATCTTTGACCGAGCGAGTCCGCGGGTGCCCATGCTGCGAAAGTTTCCGGATACGAGCCGTCTGCGGGCGGCGCGGCAGTATCTGATTGCAAAGAAGTTTGCCCAGTGCATCGGGATTGCGTCGCTGATCCTGGTGACGAACTATGGGCAGTTTCTGGGAGGCGGGTCCGACGCGCGGATGCATACGCCGGTGGCGCTGACGGCGATCTGCGTGGCGCAGATGACGGATATTTTGATTGTGACGCTGCTGCTGTTTGGGCTGCTGCTGGGGCTGCGGCGGACGAGCTGGTACCGATGGGCGCGGCTGGTGCTGGCGATTGTGATTCCGCCATACGTAATTGAACGGAGCCAGAGCCTGTTTCCGGCGGGGACGCTGGAAGGCTGGGTGACGGTGCTGACGGTGGTGTGGGCGGCGATCCTGCTGGCGCTGCTGCTGCGGTTTCCGGTGTGGCACCGGCGGGTGTTGCGGGCCGCAAGCGCCCTGTGTGCGTTCTTTGCGGTGTTTGCGGTGTCGGCGATTGGGCAGTTGATCTGGGTGGCGGGGTGGAAGCCGGGATCGCATGAGAAGCCGGCGGTTTGGGCGAGGACGGCGCAGCCTCCACGTGAGCATAAGCGGGTGGTGTGGGTGCTGTTCGATGAGCTGTCCTATGCGCAGGTGTACGAGAGGCGCGCGAAGGACCTGGCGATGCCGAACTTCGACCGGTTGAAGGCGGAGAGTACGGTATTCACCAACGTGCAGCCGGCGGGATATAAGACGGTGAAGATTGTTCCATCGTTGTTTACAGGACGGAAGGTGGATGACTTCCACTACAGCGTGAAGAACCGATTCTGGGTGCATCATGAGGGCGATGGGCTGCGGGCGTGGGACCGGCTGACGGGGAAGGACACGGTGTTTGCGGATGCGCAGGCGAATGGGTGGAGGACGGGTGTGGTGGGTTGGTACAACCCGTACTGCACGGTGTATGGGGATGCGATCGACGACTGCTACTGGACGAATCATGACCGGTTCGACGGGCCGATGAGCCCGACCGCGAGCTTTGTGCGGAATGTGTACTCGCCGCTGGCGCAGATGTGGCGGGAGATCCGGTCGCCGGCGAAGGCGGATCATGATCTGTGTACCTTCGACGTGAGGAATCGGTATAAGACGCACATCGACCTGGCGGAGCATACGATGACGATGCTGAAGACCGATCAGGACGACTTCATGTTTATCCATCTTGGGATTCCGCATAGTCCGAACATCTGGAGCCGGATCGACGACAACTACACGCGGTTTTGCGACAGCTCGTACCTGGACAATCTGGAGCTGGTGGATAAGGTGCTGGGGCAGTTGATGGCGACGCTTAAGGCCTCGCCGCGATGGAAGGATACGACGCTGATTGTGCAGGGGGACCACTCCTGGCGGGTGGATCTATGGGATGGGCTGCCTGCGTGGACGGATGAGGATGATGCGGCGTCACGGGGCGGGTTCGATCCGCGACCGGCGCTGGTGATCCATCAGCCGGGGCAGACGACGGCGAATGCGGTAAGCAAGGAGTGGCCGCTGATTCAGATTCATGAGGTGCTGGAGGAGATGGTGAAGGGGCAGCCTGTGCATTACTGAGGTTGCGGCGGAGGGACAACGGAGCGGCTTGGGTGGTAGATAATCTGGGAAGGAGATTTCCGGTATGGGGCGTCAGGCTGGGACCGAGGTTGCGAGTGGGCAGGGACGTGCCGCGGCTGCGGAGGCCGGCCTGAGCGGTAAACAACTGATTGAGTTCTACCGGCTGATGTATCTTTCGCGGCGAACGGACGACCGGGAGATCGTGCTGAAGCGGCAGCAGAAGATCTTCTTCCAGATCAGCTGCGCGGGGCATGAGGCGCTGCTGGTGGCGGCGGGGATGGCGATGCGGCCGGGGTATGACTGGTTCTTTCCGTACTACCGCGACCGGGCGATCTGCCTGGCGCTGGGGAACACGGTGGAGGAGCAGTTGCTGCAGGCGGTGGGGGCGGCGGATGATCCGGCGAGCGGAGGGAGGCAGATGCCGTCGCATTGGAGTAGCAGCAAGCTGAACATTGTGACGCCATCGAGTTCGACGGCGACGCAGTGCCTGCACGCGATTGGGTGC
>CAXTRZ010000442.1:0-525 GCA_964246715.1 uncultured Acidobacteriaceae bacterium
CATGCGTCCGCGCTGTTGCTTGCGAAACTTTACTTTCTTCGGCATCAACATAGTCGAAATCCTTTAGCAAATCTCTTACTCTTGCTCTGCTGCTAAGCCGTAAACGCACCAGCGGTCGCCGCGGTCGAGGCACCCTGATCCCGGCGCTTCTTCTGTTCGTAGATGTCGCCTCGGTACACCCACGTCTTCACGCCGATGATCCCGTACGTCGTGTGCGCCTCGGAGAAGCCGTAGTCGATGTCCGCGCGCAGCGTGTGCAGAGGAAGACGTCCCTGCAGGTACCACTCCGAACGTGCGATCTCGTTACCGTTTAGCCGGCCGGACACCCTCACCTTGATGCCCTTGCAGCCGAAGCGCAGGGCCGAGTCAACGCTCTTGCGCATCGCCCGGCGGAAGCTTACGCGCTTCTCCAGTTGCAGCGCTATGCTCTCGCTCACCAGTTGCGCATCAAGCTCCGGCTTGTTCACCTCGAGGATGTCGATGAACACCTCGCGCGAAGAGCGCTTCTGGATGTCAGCCTTCAGC
>CAXTRZ010000442.1:535-2507 GCA_964246715.1 uncultured Acidobacteriaceae bacterium
CCGTGCGGATGATCAGCCGCAGCTTGTTGCCCGGCCTCTCGACTTCAACTGAGCTCACACCCGCCGCTTTCAGCTTTTCGCGCAACTCAGCCTTGAGCTTCACGTCCTCGACCAGCAACTTGTCGTAGCCACGCTCCACAAACCAGCGTGACTTCCACGGCTTGTTGATGCCGAGGCGAAACCCGTACGGATGGACCTTCTGTCCCATAACTTCCTTTCACTCATCGCTCCAGCCCGGTTGAGCCGGCAGAGCGTTCTAGCTGAACTTCTACAGCTGCAACTGCTGCGCACCAGGTGCCAGGCCCGGCTGAAATGTAGTTCTATCTTTACGCCTTCGTCTTGGACGCCGTCACCGAAGCCTTCTTGACCGCGGTCTTCTTGGCGGGAGGCTTTTTCCTGCCCGCCGGCTTCGTCGCTACATTCGTCGCGCTGGGCCTTGCCGCAGCCTCTCCCGCTTTGGCCTTCTCCGCCACTGTCACAATGATGTGGCAGAGCCGCCGCTGGTACCGGAAGGCCCGTCCCATTGGTGCCGGACGGATACGCTTCAATCGCGGCCCTTCGTTCGCGATCGCTGTGCGCACGTACAGGTTGTCCACATCCACGTCCAGGCCCTGCTCGTCCGATACATACGCCGCATTGGCGATCGCTGACTGCAGCACCTTCTCCACCACCGGAGCCATGCGCTTGGTCGAGAAGTGGATCGTATTGATCGCCTGCTCAACCCTCAGACCCTTGATCATGTCAAGGACCAGCTTGGCCTTCTGCGGACTGGTGCGCTGAAATTTAGCCTCAGCGCGGAACTCTCGGACTTTCTCAACTAACTTCGCCATAATCTCTTCCCCAAACTCGTATGCCTTACGCCTTAGCAGCAGCTCTGATTATTTCGGTTTTGCCGAGGTCTCACCAGCACGCGCCGAGTGGCCCTTGAACGTGCGGGTCGCCGAGAACTCGCCCAGTTTGTGTCCAACCATGTTCTCGGTGACATACACCGGGATGAACTTGCGGCCGTTATGCACCGCGATCGTGTGCCCCACAAACTCGGGAAAGATGGTGGACCGTCGCGACCAAGTGCGTAACACCTTCTTATCGTTGGTCTGGTTCATCACCGTGATCTTACTCATCAGATGCCCGTCAATAAACGGACCCTTCTTTGTGGAACGCGACATAACTCACTCCGGTTCTGCATGCTGGATACGACGAATCTGTTGCCGGTCTTTTCTTTCGAAGTACCGCCGCGAGACTAGGTGTAGCTTTACTTCCCTCTGGCTTCTGTTTTTACTTGCCCTTGTTTCGGCGCTGAACGATGAACGTATCGGTACGCTTGTTGTTGCGCGTCTTGTACCCTCGTGTCGGTTGACCCCACGGAGTCACGGGGTGCCGCCCGCCCGAAGTCTTGCCTTCACCTCCACCATGCGGGTGGTCAACGGGGTTCATCGAGACACCGCGATTCGCTGGCCGGATGCCTTTCCAGCGATTGCGTCCAGCCTTGCCGATCGTCACATTCTCGTGGTCCGTGTTGCCTACCTGCCCGATCGTCGCCATGCATTCAACAAGCACGCGACGGGTCTCGCCCGAAGGGAGCTTCAAGAGAGGATAGTCGCCCTCCTTCGCAACCAGTCCGACCTGCGCTCCCGCCGAGCGCGCCATCTGTGCGCCCTTGCCGGGTCTCAACTCGATGTTATGCACGATCGTTCCCAGCGGAATGTTCTTGAGCGCCAGTGCATTGCCCACCAGGATGTCCGCCTCCGGCCCGCTCATAATCCTCTGGCCGACGGTCAATCCGACCGGCTGGATGATGTAACGCTTCTCCCCATCGGCGTAATGAATCAGCGCGATGCGCGAGCTGCGGTTCGGATCGTATTCAATCGTCGCAACAGTTGCGGGAATCCCGTACTTGTCACGCTTGAAGTCGATGAGGCGCAGCTTCTGCTTGTGGCCGCCACCCTGGTGGCGAATCGTCATCGCTCCGGTC
>CAXTRZ010000443.1:0-2499 GCA_964246715.1 uncultured Acidobacteriaceae bacterium
GATCTCGCCGGAGGTACGGGCGAACTACTTGATGAGTCCGCCGCTGGTGGTGGCATATGCGCTGGCGGGGTCGATCTACCATGATTTTGCGACAGAGCCGCTGGGGTATGATCCGGCGCGGCAGCCGGTGTTTTTGAAAGACATCTGGCCGACGCAGGCGGAGGTGAGCGCGGCGGTAGGGGAGTCGATCGATTCGACGATGTTCCGGACGCAGTATGCGACGGTGAGCGACGGGGACCAGAACTGGCAGAATCTGAAGTTTCCGGTGGGGGATACCTATGGATGGGAGCCGGATTCCACGTATATCCGGAAGGCTCCGTACTTTGACGGGATGAGCGCGGTTCCCGCACCGGTCGAGGACATCCGGGCGGCGCGTTGTCTGGCGGTGCTGGGTGACTCGGTGACGACGGATCATATCTCGCCGGCGGGCTCGATCAAGAAGAATGGTCCTGCAGGTCAGTACCTGATGGAACATGGGGTGGACCCGGCGGAGTTCAACAGCTATGGATCGCGGCGCGGGAACCATGAGGTGATGGTGCGAGGGACGTTTGCGAACGTTCGGCTGCGGAACAAGATGGCTCCGGGGACGGAGGGGGGCGTGACGCGACTGCTGCCGGAGCTGACGCCGATGTCGATCTACGATGCGTCCGTGGAGTATGCGAAGCGAGGGACGCCACTGGCGATCCTGGCGGGCAAGGAGTATGGGTCGGGTTCAAGCCGGGACTGGGCGGCGAAGGGACCGCGGCTGCTGGGCATCCGGTTTGTGATTGCGGAGAGCTATGAGCGGATTCACCGGTCAAACCTGGTGGGCATGGGGATATTGCCGCTGCAGTTTGAGCATGGCGAGAGCGCCGAATCCCTTGGGCTTACCGGGGAGGAGATTTACGAGATTACTGGGTTGAAGGAGATGCTCGACAGCAAGTTTGCGGCAGGGAAGAACATTACGGTGAAGGCGGAGAACGGGACGGGCACAACGATGGAGTTTCCGGTGACGGTGCGGATCGACACGCCGCAGGAGATTCTGTACTACCAGCATGGGGGGATTTTGCAGTACGTGCTGCGGCAACTGGCGGGGAAGGCCTAGGAAAGATTCAGCGCATCTAAAAGCGCTGGAAGTGCTGGCTGAAGCGGGTGCCTGAGGAGATGTGCTTGACGAAGGCGCTGAGATCGTTGGAGTTGTGGGGAGGTGTCGAATGTACGCTGAACCGGGTACACGACACCTTCTTCGATCAACTGGATCGGTCGAAACATCGCGAGAGGGCGCAGGCCGATCTGGAGTTGTTCGCGCAACTGGGTCTGAGGACGCTTCGTACGTGCCTGCACTGGGAGCGGTTTGCGGCGACAGCGTCCTGGGAGAACTGGGACTTGATGCTGTACGAGATGGAGAGGCTGCGGCTGACCCCGATCGTAGGGCTGCTGCATCATGGAAGCGGACCGCCCACGACGGATCTTCTTGATCCCGGGTTTCCGGAGAAGCTGGCGGGGTATGCTCTTTGCGTGGCGCGGCGGTACCCGCATGTGCTGGACTACACGCCGGTGAACGAGCCGCAGACCACGGGGCGTTTTGCGTGCCTGTATGGATACTGGTATCCACATGAGCAAAGCATGCGGAGCTATGTGCGGGCGTTGTTTCATCAGGTAAAGGGGATCGTTCTTGCCATGCGGGCGATTCGCACGGTGCAGCCGCAAGCACGTCTGGTCCATACGGAAGATGGAGGGGAGACGTTTGCGACGCCTCCGCTGGAGAGCTACCGGATGGAGCGCGAACATCGGCGCTGGCTGGGCCTCGACCTGCTGTGCGGACGGGTGACTGACGCTCATCCGCTGTTTGGGTTTCTGCTGGATCACGGGTTGAGCGAGGCGGAGGTGCTGTGGTTTGCGGACAACCCATTTTCACCCTCGGTCATAGGGCTTAATTACTATGTGACGAGCGACCGATTCCTGGATCACCGACTGGATCTGTATCCCTCCCGGGCGGGAGGTGACACGGGAACCGAGCCCCTGGTGGATATTGAAGCGGTCCGGGTGCGGGCGGAAGGCATTGCGGGAGCCGCTCGGATGCTGCGGACGGCATGGGACCGGTACGGTCTTCCACTGGCGATCACCGAGGCTCATCTGGGCAGCGACGCGGTGGAGCAGACGCGATGGCTGGCAGAGATGTGGCAGGATGCCGAGGCCGTTCGCGCTGAAGGCGTGGACGTGCGGGCCGTCACGGTGTGGGCTCTGCTTGGCTCTTATGATTGGTGCCACTTGTGCACCCAGGAGACGGGAACGTATGAGCGAGGCGTGTTCGACCTTTCAGGAGGAGTACGCGGATGGACGCCGCTTACCGATGTGGTGGGCCGGATCAGCCGGGGACTTCCGTTGCCGGAGGAATCGCGGTCTCCAGGCTGGTGGCGCCGTGGGGATCGGCTGACGATTCCCCCTCCATCTCCTGGATGGATCAGCTGAGCGGGAGAGCGTGGAGTCACAAACTGCCGGCGCGGCAGAGGGGTTCTG
>CAXTRZ010000444.1:0-2465 GCA_964246715.1 uncultured Acidobacteriaceae bacterium
CACTTCCTGTTGGGCTGTTCTCCTCCCCTTCGCTGGGGGAGATCTGCGGGTTGCGGGTGGAGGATGTGAGGCTCGATCAGCAGAGGGCGCAGGTAAGAGGGAAGGGCGACAAGGAACGGATTGTGCCTCTGGGACGAAGGGCCTGCGAAGCGGTGGAGCGATATTTGGAGTTGGGACGGCCGGGACTGGCTCGAAGCGGGATTGGAGTGCAGCGAGCTGGATCTCTGTTGCAGCGGGCGCTGTTTCTGAGCGTGCGGGGGCGGCCGCTGACGCGACACTGGGTTTGGGAGATGGTGAGGGGGTGCTCGGATGGGAAGACGGCGAGTCCGCATACGATGCGGCATAGCTGCGCGACGCATATGGTGGAGCATGGGGCGGATCTGAGATCGGTGCAGACCTTTCTGGGTCATGCGGATATTGCGACGACGCAGGTGTATACACATGTGGCGCTGGGGCATTTGAAGGCGGTGCATCGGAAGCATCATCCGAGGGGACGGAAGCTAGGGTCAGGGATCAGGGGGGCAGGAGTCAGTGAAGGCTAAGGCATCGTCGGAGTTCGAGGAGTCGGGGGCGGGGGTGCTGCGAACCCTGACGCATGAGCGGGGGGCGTCCGCGCATACGGTGCGGGCGTATACGAGGGAGGTGCGGAGCTTCGCGGCGTATCTGGCGGATGAGAAGGTGCTGGGGAAGACGGGCAGGATTGGGGAGGTCGAGCATCTGCACATCCGGGCTTACCTGGCGGAGCTTTACGCGCGGGGACTGACGAAGGCGAGTGCGGCGCGGGCGCTGGCGAGTGTGCGGAGCTGGTTCAAGTGGCTGGCAAAGGAGGGCAAGGTGCAGCAGAATCCGGCGCTGCTGGTGAGCACACCGAAGCGGGCGATGCATCTGCCGCGAGTGCCAAGCGTGGAGGAGGTAAACCGGGTGCTGAACTCGCTGGAGGAAGGAACCCATGTCTCAGAAGCGAGACACGGGGCCTCCAAAGACGCGGCGTGGCCGGAACGGGACCGGGTGATCTTTGAGCTGTTGTATGGGTGCGGGATTCGGAACAGCGAGCTGTGCGGGCTGGATATGAAGAGCGTGCGATGGACGGATGAGGCGATTCTGGTGAGGGGCAAGGGGAAGAAGGAGCGGTTGGTGCCGCTGGGGGATGAGGCGGCAGCGGCGATGCGGGCGTATCTGCCGGGGCGCGAGACGAGGCTGCGGGCGGTCGGGAAGGCGGAGCTGGTCATGGATGGAGCGCTGATGATGAACCTGCGGATGCGGGGGAGCTGCCGACTGACGACTCGGAGCGTGAGACGGATTGTGAAGGCGATTGCGCTGAGCCGAGGGCTACCGGCGGATGTGCACCCGCATACGCTGCGTCATGCGTTTGGGACGCACATGCTGGAGGAGGGGGCGGACCTGCGGGCGATCCAGGAGATGCTGGGGCATGAGCGTCTCTCGACGACGCAGCGGTATACGCAGCTGACCGTGGGGCAGGTGCAGGAGGTGTATGAGAGGACGCACCCGAGAGCTTTGTGATGCAGTTGCCCCCCCCCTCGGCAAATGTATATAAATTATTCAATCAGAAGGGTTAGATGTGAACCTCGAATTGGTTGCACTAAGAGGTGTGCATACCTGCCGGAGCTAAAGGGCGCGGAGACGGGCGAGGATCTCCGGGGGTGGGGCGGAGGACTCGAGAGCTTCGCGAGCGGGAGCGCTGCCTTCGGCGGCTTGTTCAAGGAGGAACTCCCAGGCTATTTCTTGGCGGGTGAGAGCCAGGGCGGTTAGGAGCGTTGAGCGGAAATCGCGGTCGCGGGTTTGTTTCCAGAAGGCGTGGAGGGTAAGGAAGGCTTGCTCGGTGCGGGTTTCGGCGATGGCAAAGGCGGCCTCGGCTGAGGCTTCGTCCGGGCCGTCCTTGCCGCCGGGGAGGAACTTTGCGGCCCAGGGGATGGCGCGGGGGCCTTCTAGGCGGAGGACGCCGGAGTAGCAGGCGCCAAGGAGCTCCGGTTCACCGGAGCCGAGCTCGGCGCGGAGGCGAAGGAGGAGGGACGAGGCGTCGCCGCCGATCTGGGCCGTTCCGCAAGCTTCGACAGCGCGGGCGGCGTTTACCTGCACGGTGCGGACCTTGTCCGCGAAGAGCGGGGTGAGGTGGGTGAGGACGTCCGTGCTCGAGAGGGAGCGGCATTGGACGAGAGCGAGGGCGCAGTGGCCGCGGAGGGTTCCGGCGGTGTCTTCCGCGCCGCCCCAGACGGGCTCAAGCTGGGTGTGGGCAAGGCCGGCGAGGAAGAGTTCGGGCTCCTGGTACTCGAATGCGGCGAGGGTCTGGGCGAGGGCGTTTTTGGCCCAGCATTGCGGGTCGGACTTGGCGGGAGTGAGCTTGGCGGTAGTTTCCAGGAAGCGGTAGAAGGCAGCGGTGAGGTCGTCCAAGAGGGCGGTGTGGTTGTGCTGGGCGGCGAGCTTGGCGGCTTTGGCGACGATGTAGT
>CAXTRZ010000445.1:0-942 GCA_964246715.1 uncultured Acidobacteriaceae bacterium
AACCTCTGGAGGGCAATCATGGCTCGTGGACAGGTTCTACTCGTATCCGTACTGGTCTTGGCGGTCCTCTTCATGGGGTACAGGCGTATGGCGATTGCAGGCGTAGCAGGAAAGGCTCCCATCCCGGCGGCCAAGGTTGACGAATCCACCCCCACCCATGGCGGCACGGAAAAAGCCGTCTTCGCCGGCGGCTGTTTCTGGGGCACCCAGAGCGTCTTCCAGCGCGTCAAGGGCGTCACCTTCACAGAGGCCGGTTACGCCGGCGGCTCCGCCAACACCGCCACCTACGATCAAGTCACCACAGAGACCACCGGCCACGCCGAGTCCGTCGAGATCACCTTCGACCCCGCCAAGATCACCTACGGCACCCTGCTGCGCATCTTCTTCTCCGTCGCGCATGACCCCACCCAGCTCAACCGCCAAGGCCCGGACGTCGGCACCAGCTACCGGTCCGCCATCTTCTACACGTCCGAAGAGCAGCATAAGGTTGCCGCCGAATACATCAAGCAGCTTGACGCCGCCCACGTCTATCGCGGCAAGATCGTCACCGAAGTCACCCCCTTGAAGGGCTTCTACAAGGCGGAGGACTACCATCAGGACTACGCCACCAAGAACCCCAACAACCCGTATATCCAGGTCTGCGACGTCCCTAAGATCAAGGGCCTTGAAGCCCAGTTCCCCGAACTCTTCCAAACCTACAAAGGCCACTGAATCGGCTGCCCCATCCTCGGACGACGGCAAAGCCCTCGGACAGGGTGGGGTTATCGGGCGAAGCCCGGCCGTCTTTCTTCGCGCCATCTCACGATAAAGTGACGAAACAATGCCTCGCCTCCTCCAAGCCTTACTCCTCCTGGCCCTCCTCCCCGCACTCTCCCTCGCCCAGACTCCCGTCCAGTCCTACAAGATTTTCTCTATTCTTACGGAGTCGACCTAGAGCTACAC
>CAXTRZ010000445.1:952-1382 GCA_964246715.1 uncultured Acidobacteriaceae bacterium
GTCCTACAAGATCCTCGCCCGCCTTCCCCACTCCACCACCAGCTATACCGAAGGCTTCTTCTATCTGGACGGCCGCTTCTACGAGGGCTCCGGCCTCAACGGTCGCTCCTCCCTCACCGTCACCGACGCCCGCACCGGCAAGCTCCTCCAGCAGACCGACCTCCCCCGCCAGTACTTCGGCGAGGGCATCGTCGACTTCGGCCCCTCGCTCTTCCAGTGGACCTGGCAGTCCCACATCGGCTTCATCTACGACCGCGCCACCCTCAAGCGCACCGGCCAGTTCTCCTACTCGGGCGAAGGCTGGGGCATGACCCGCACTCCCACTGAGATCGTCACCTCGGACGGCTCCGCCACCCTCCGCTTCCGCACCCCCGCCACCATCGCCCAGACCCACTACCTCGTCGTCCACGAGCAGACCCCGGAAGGCGAC
>CAXTRZ010000445.1:1392-2465 GCA_964246715.1 uncultured Acidobacteriaceae bacterium
CAAGGGTGAGATCTACGCGAACATCTGGCACGCGGACCGCATCGCCCGCATCTCCCCGCAGGACGGCCACGTCATCGCCTGGATCGACCTCACCGGCCTCCTTCCGGACAACCAGCGCATCGACGCCGAATCCGTCCTCAACGGCATCGCCTACGACCCCCAGCACGACCGCCTCTTCGTCACCGGCAAGCAATGGCCCACGATCTTCGAGATCAAGATCAAATGACTCATAACATTTTGGTCAGCCTCCGCCCAGTCTTAGCGCTCCTGGCGGTCGCAGTGCTGATCTACATCCGTGTGCTCTACGTGAAGCGACGGAGCAAGGGAAGCGGCAAAGGTTGATTCATTCACGAACAGATCCCATTCTTTCAGTCCTCGTCGCACGAGTTATGAGCGTCGGGATGTGAGCTCAAGCGCTCGTGGCTAGGTTAGCTGCGTCGCGGTACGCTCTATCTATGCAAACGGTAAGCATCGGCGAACTCAAGAATCAGATCAGCGGACACCTCCAGCACGTGAAGAATGGAGAAGGGATCGTCATTCTTGACCGCGACGTTCCTGTGGCACGAATGCCCTTCCGCTACGGCTCAGGCGGAGACCGTGAAGCCAAGCTTGTAGCTTCCGGAGCGATGAAGATGCCAGAGCAGGAGATGGACTGGGATCGGTTCTTCCGGGCGCCTGCAGCAAATCTCTCGCTTGAGCTTGCAGTCGAGGCTGCCATTGAGAGCCGAGGTAATCGGTAAACCTGCTTGGGGCATGAGTGGGCCACCGATCGGTAAAATCCCCCTGGAGGCCCCTGCCATTAAGCTCATTCGCGTCCTCTTCGTCGTCACACTCCTCGCCGCAGCTTGCTGGGGTTACCTTTTTCTCACCCCATACGGCCCCTCGTCGGAGACCTTCGTCGATATCCCCGCCGGCACCTCCGCCTCCGGCATGGCCGCTCGCCTCAAGCAGGCCGGCGTCATCCGTTCCCGCCTGGACTTCCTCATCCTCCGTAAAATCCACGGCGGCCGCCTCCTTGCCGGCGAGTATCGCTTCGACCACCCCGCCCCGCTCACCCAGGTCTACGCCCGCAT
>CAXTRZ010000446.1:0-2451 GCA_964246715.1 uncultured Acidobacteriaceae bacterium
AAGATGATGTCTGCGAACTCGATGGACAGGAGGGCGAGGAAGAGCATGGTGACCATGCGGCGGCCTATTGGATCATCTTCAGCGCGGGTGAAGAAGACGTCTTGCCGGGGTGAGACGGGGTGGATGCGGGAGATCCATTGGATCCAGACGGGGGGCTTGTTCGCGCTCTCATGCTTTTCGGGTAGGACGAGTCGGACGGCTGCTATGAGGAGGAAGAGGGAGAAGAGGTTGCTGATCCAATGTAAGCGGGCGAGGAGGCCGAGGCCGGCGGCGATGAATCCGCCGCGCATCAGGATGGCGCCCAGGACTCCCCAGAAGAGGACGCGAGGCTGATTGGCGGGGTCGATGCGGAAGACTTTGAAGAGGAGAAGGAAGACGAAGAGGTTGTCAATGGAGAGCGATTCTTCCAGGGCATAACCGGCGAGGAACTGAGTGGCGGAGGGGCTGCCGTAGCGGGCGAAGATGTAGGCGGCGAGGGCGAAGGCGGCGGCGACCCACATGACAGTGGCGACGACAGCGTTGCGGTGCTGGCGGCGGGCGCGGGCTTCGCCTTCCAGGCGGAAGAGGCCGATGCGAGAGAAGGCGAGCTCGGCGGCGAGCAGAAGGATGAGGGCGGCGTGGAAGAGTATCCAGGGGACGATCCGCTGCTCGGGGGCGGAGATCCATGTGGCGAGGGGCGCAGAGAGCATTGGGATTCATGGTAACTGCTCCCTGGGATTGGGGTAGGATGGCTAGCGGAAGTCAGGAGGAATGGGAATGAAAGGTTTTGCGCTGGGCGTGGTGTTGGCGTTGGGTGGGATAGGCGCGGCGGGAGCGCAGGCTCCGGCTGGCGCTCCCGCGGGTGCGACAGGGATCTGCAAGGATGGAACGTACTCAACCGCGGCGAATAAGAGCGGGGCGTGCCAGGGGCATAAGGGCGTGCAGACGTGGTATGCGGCGGCTCCGGCTGCGGGTGCCGTGGGAGGGAAGCCGGCGACGGCTATGCCGGCTCCTACGCCGACGAATACGATGCAGAGCAAGCCGGCGCCTACACCTACGTCGGCTCCGCCGGCAGCGATGCCTGCGCCTACGGCGGCCAAGACCCCTACGGCCAAGAGCGGGCCGGCTGCGGCGGCTGCGGCGAAGACGGCTGCTCCGGGTGGCGGGCCGGGGCTGGTCTGGGTGAACACGGCGAGCAATGTGTATCACTGCCCGGGAACGGATTACTACGGGAAGACCAAGGAGGGATCGTACATGACCGAGGCGCAGGCGAAGGCCAAGGGCGCGCATGGGGTTCGTGGGGCGACTTGCGATAAGAAGTAAGGGCGGGAAGAGACAAGGGGAGGCGAGGGCTGTATTCCTCCCCTCCCCTTTGTTGCGCAAAAATTTGATTTTGAACGGGTTAGGCTTGTATCTCGGGTGGGCGTTGCACCAAAGAATGTGCCATGGTGTGCGACGATTTGAAGACCAGGGGATAGAACTGTGAGGCATACCCCAGAGGGCTAAAGCCCGGTTCCGTGGGGTGCCTGTGAGACCAAGGCTGAAGGCTTGGGGTACTTAGCAGCAAGTACGGTCCGTTGCTGTAAGTCCGTTTTATAGTCTGCCGAGGATGGACTGGAGCATGCCGCCGGGTTCAGGCTCGTTTCCGGTGGGTTGGCCGTCCGAGGTGACGTGGCCGTTGGAGACGAGATGGTGGATGACGATGGGGATGAGGAAGGTGAGGCCCATCTTGATCATGGTGGGAGAGATGCCGGTGCGCTGGCTGATGTTGTCGATGATGCCGGTGCCGGCGAGACCCTGTTCAATCTGATCCGGCGAGGCGGGGGTGGTGTCGCCGCCGGCTGCCTGCTGAACGAGGCCGCCCATGCCATTGTGCTGCAGGGTGGAGAGGAGGCCGGTGACGCCGCCGGGCTGGTTTTGGAGCTCCTGCATGAGGCCGGAGGCGACGGGGCCATGCTCGCCGGCGGCGCCGGTGGCCATGGAGACGATGCTATCGAAGAGGGACACGAGGGGACCTGCTTTCGTGGCGAAGAATCGCCTGCGCCATGTGATGCGAAAGTGAGGCGCTAGCGTGGGATGGGAATGCCAAGATCGGAGGCGGGGGGGAGAGCGTGGGTTTCGGAGAGCTGGTGGCGGGCCTGGTTGATGCGGTCGATGCGGGTTTGCCAGAGCTGGAGAGTGGTGTCGAAGTGGGTGAGGACGGGGCGGAGGCCGTAGGGGCGGTTGGAGCGGAGCCAGGTTTGGACGTAGAGGTCGCGGAGGAGGGAGTAGTTGTCGCGGAGGTCGCGGGTACGGGAGTTGACGGCGTTGTTGATGTCGCCGAGCTCGTGGCCGACGGTGGCGTGGAGCTTTTTATCGGGGCTGGCTTGGGCGATGAGGGCGCGCTGATAGCCCTGGGCGATCTCGTCGCAGAGCTGAAATTTGAGGCCGATGAAGTCGAGGCGGCGGGCGCCGAGTTCCATGGCATCGATG
>CAXTRZ010000447.1:0-2450 GCA_964246715.1 uncultured Acidobacteriaceae bacterium
ACGATCTTTTCTCGGCATGAGTATCAATGACCCTGTATTCGACATTCACTATACGCCCGCAAAGGTGACGGAGCTTTTACAGGTGCGAAGCCCGTACCTATTCGCTTGTGGTAACGGTTCACGCGAAGAATGTGCCCGACCTGTATGACAAAGTTTCGCAACGTTATATTCGTGTCGCTCCATCCGGTGAACGTCGCAGCAGTTCCGTTGATCGTCACAGTACCGATGCCCTGAGCCTGTCCAAAATGCATTCCCGAAATAATGACCGGGAAACCAGGCAGACCGCTCGAAGGGCTGACCGAACTAATAACGGGAACCGCAATGACGTACGTGGCGGTTGCGATGGACTATTGCTGTAGTTGAAAGCGGTAGCGAGTGCTCTGAGCGTGGTGCCCTGAGAAATCGTGATCAAACTTGAATACTGTGCAGAAGCAGTGTTGGGGACAGTCCCGTCCGTGGTGTAGTAAATAGTTGATCCAGAGGTACTATCCGTCATGGTCACCGTTTGACTAGCCGGATAGTTCCAGCTGCAACCGAGAAGACTGGAGTGGCGGCAGGCGGTCCTGCGAAAAAATGTTTGCTACACCTTTACCCGTACCTGCGTTTAGTGGAGTGACGACGACTGTATATGTTCCAGCGGTAGGGAGTGCAACGGAGCCTAAATCGTTGTTACTTGATCCGCATACCGCATTGGAGACTAGCTGAGATCCATTTGGGTTAATAATTGAGACGACAACGGAGTAGCAACCGGAGAAAGTTGAGTTTGAAAGTACGGCGTCAACATTTTGGTTTGCCGTCCCGGTGAAGGTATACCGGCCATCGCGCGCCGGGACCCCGCTAGCCAGCAGCTTCTTTGCCGCCCTAACTTTGATTTCGGTCATCTGCCGTTTGCGGCCGCCCGTGCGACCGAGCTGGCGTGCGACTTCGAGGCCGGCACGGGTGCGTTCTACGATGAGTTCCCTTTCCATCTCAGCCAGGCTAGCCATGACATGGAAGAAGAATCGCTCTGATGGTGTTGCGGTGTCGATAGAGTCGGTCAGGCTTTTGAATTAACTCCCTGCTGCTGCAGCTCGCCAACCAGATCGACCGAGTGCTTGACGCTCCGGCCCAGCCGATCCAGTTTCCAGTATCGCCGGCGCGAAGACCTTCCCTCGCCTGAGTGAGACCCGGGCGCTCCGCTCGCGTTCCGCTCACCCGGTCTTCGAAGATCTTCTACAGCCCACCTTATGGAGGGCTTCGGTCTGCAGTTCCAAGTTCTGATCCTGCGTTGAGACTCGCGCGTAGCCGATTAGCAGGCCTCCGCTTTGCATTTTGCTCGCAGCAGCTTTCTTGGCAGACGTTTTCTTCTCGTAGCTCGTTACAGACGAAATCCATCGAGAATAGCATTCGAGAGTATGTTTCGAGAATGCAAAAGCCAACGATCATCCAGTTGCGTTCTCGATTCAGGTCGCTCTCGTTATTCTCCGTATATGAGAAAGCCGTCATTGCTCACAATAGCTCAATAGTCTCCATCCCTATTCTTAGTTCATGATCTATACCCGAATGCGGCGCCTGATTTCTGCCCTGCTTTTTACCGTTTGCGCAGCAGCCCAGACGAACCCTGCCAACACTTTCCAGCAAATTGCCGACACCTGGGTCCATCAACAGTTGGAGTTCGACCCCACTCTCGCGTATCTCGGTGGATTGCCAATTCCGGCCCATGTCCATTTCATCGACAACTCTCCTATGTCCTCCAACGCTTGGGCTATCCAAGAACAGGCCTCCCTCACTGCTCTGCTCGCCATTGATCCCAACCAGCTTCCCGCCATCCTCGTCGCACCCTACGCCAGCCTGCTTGAGCAGTTGCAATCCGACCTTCAGCTTCGCGTGTGCCGCTCAGAGCTGTGGAACATCAATCACTTTTCTGGCTGGCAATCGACTTTTGCTCAGTTGGCAGAGCAGCAGCCCGTTACCACGGCCAAAGACCGTGACCAGGCACTTGCTCTGTGGGCCGACTTCCCTCGCTTTCTCGCAACAGAGACGGCCGACCAGAGGCTTGGCCTCGCCTCCGGCTACTCCGCCCCGCAGTCCGTCGTCCGCCGAGTCATAGCGCAGCTCGATCAGCTTTCCGCAGGTCCACCTGAAGATTCGCCCTTTGCCTCTCCCGCTAAACGCTCTAGAGACTTCGCTTTCCAAAAAAAATTCTACTCCCTCATAGCCAACCAGCTCGATCCAGCTCTTCAGAGTTATCGAGACTTCCTTAAAGGAACTTATCTCCCGCATGCCCGAAGCGGCACAGCGATCGCCGATCTACCGAACGGCACTGCCTGTTATCAGGCTTTCCTGCGTCAAAACACAACACTTGATCGTACTCCGCAACAGGTCTATGACCTTGGCAACCAGACCGTCGCTGCCTACACACAAGACATCATTCGGATCGGTCGCGAACAGTACCATACCACCACACTAGC
>CAXTRZ010000448.1:0-2446 GCA_964246715.1 uncultured Acidobacteriaceae bacterium
CCTGAAGTATGGGCGCGTCCTTCGCGGACCCGAAATGATGAATCCTCGCGAGTTTAACAAGGCCGTCAGCCGGGACATCTGGAAGCACCCGCTTGCTGAGTTTCAGGCGAGGCGAGCGGCGAAGCAGGCGGGGAACCGGGTGGCAGTGATGGATGTTGAAACGCTGCTGCGGAAGTTTGAAGCGGAAGAGGATGTGAGCTTCGCGATGCGGTACAACACGGCGAAGCAGTTCTGGACGCTGGCTCTGGAGGGCGACGACGCGGAGGCAGGGGCACGGACGCGCGGGACGCAGGGGCAGTTTTCGACTCGGCTGAAGGGGATGCTGATTGATGGGCGGAGGGAGTTCGACCTGCTGTTTCTGGATTGCCCAAGCTTCCGGGCGTCGACGCTGGCGAGCGAGCTGGATCAGTGCGTGGATGGGTATGTGGCGGTGGTGAGCGCGGGCATGGCGCGGCGGCAGAACGTGGAACAAATGGAGGCGGCGCTGCGGCAGTCTCGTGCGCCACTGCTGGGGTATGTGCTGAACCGGCGCCGCTATCCTGTGCCGCAGTGGCTGCACCGGATGATGTGGTGAGGGAGGCCTGGGGATGAGAGAGAGATCTCGGGGATGGATGATGGTTGTGGTGGTGCAGGCGATGGTGTGCGGGGCTGCGCTGGGACAGTCGACGGATACTGCTCCGCCTGCAGTGCCAGCGCTGCAGCCTGCATCGCAGCGGCAGACACTGGTGGCTCCGGTGGAGCATTACATCTTGCGGCCGGGCGATACGGTGGATGTGCTGTTCCGGTTTACTCCGGAGTTTAATGATGAGGTGGTGATTGGACCGGATGGGCGGGCGGTGCTGAGGAGCACGGGCGATATCCGGCTGGCGGGGTATACGCTGCCGGAGATTCAGCGGGCGATTTTGATTGGAGCGAAGGAGAAGCTGGTTGATCCGGAGGTAGTGGTGTCGCTGAAGGAGTTTGAGCGGCCGCATGTGGTGGTGGGCGGGGATGTGCAACTGCCGCAGAAGATTGAGCTGCGGAAGCCGACGACGGCGCTGCAGGCGATCCTGCTCGCCGGGGGGCCGAAGGACAACAGCGCGATGGGGCGGGTGGTCGTGTTTCGCAAGGTGAACGAGGAGTTTGCCGAGGTTCACATCCTCAAGCTGGATCATTACAAGAACAAGGGGAGCTCGACGGCAAAGAGCGATCTGCTGCTGCAGCCGGACGATGTGATTCTGGTGCAGCACGATCATCTGACGACGATTGAACGATACGTCAAGCTGGCTAACATTGGTTTTTACCTGAACCCGTTTGGAAATAACGGAATTTTCTAAGCAGTTCTCCTGTGGCTGTGGAGTGGAAGGTGTTTAGGCAGAGCCATTTTCTTGGAAAGATGGCGTTTCAACGCCTCACGAGGCAACAACAGGAGAGTTGCTAGCGCAATGACTGGGCTGAGAACGCTGGAGGATGTGCGGTGAAGGTGCTGCTGATGGCGTATGAGTGCAGCCCTCGCGGGACGTCAGAGCGTGCGGTGGGATGGGGGCGGCTGCTGCAGGCGGCGCGCGTGGCAGAGACGCACGTGGTGACGAGTGAGAAGAACTATACGATGCTGGTGAAGGCACAGTCGGAGGGTGGGCTCCCGGCGGGGGTGAAGCTGTATACACCGGAGCCCGATGCGAAGCTGCGGCGGCTGGAGAAGAAGGCGGTGCTGTTCGCGTATAACTACACGTTCTATCACCACTGGCAGAGGCTGGCGATGAAGCTGGCGCGGGAGCTGCAAGCGGTGGAGCGGTTCGACCTGGTGCATCAGGTGAATGTGTGTACGTTTCGCGAGCCGGGGTACACGTGGCAGCTTGGGATTCCGTTCCTCTGGGGGCCGGTGGGCGGAACACAGAATTATCCACTCCGGTTTCTGACGATGCTTCCTGTGAAGGAGGCGTTTAAGGAGGCGGCGCGTGGGGCGAGCAACTGGCTTTCGCTGCGGCTGAAGCCGAGGGTACGGGCGGCGGCGAAGGCGGCGGTGATGGTATATGCGGCGAACTCGACGAACCAGCGGGACTATACGCGGGTGTTCAAGCGCAAGGTGGAGTTGCTGCTGGAGACGGGGCTGTATGAGGTGCCGGAGCCGGATCGGGAGCGGTTTGAGGAGCGGGTGGCCGGGCAACGAATGGGACTAACGCCGCAGCCGCTGCGGCTGTTGTGGATTGGCGAGCTGCATACGCGGAAGGCGCTGCCGATTCTGCTGCGGGCGCTGGCGAGGCTGGGAAGCGAGGTGCCGTTTGAGCTGAAGGTGCTGGGCGGCGGGCCGCTGCGGGACGAGTGGGAGATGGAGGCGGAGCGGCTGGGGCTGGCGTCGCCGGGAGGAGGATGGCTGCCAGGGACAGGGCACGTGGAGTTCTTTGGGATACGGCCGTTCGCGGAGGCGCTGGCGGGATTTGAGCAGGCGCATGTGTTCTGCTTTACG
>CAXTRZ010000449.1:0-521 GCA_964246715.1 uncultured Acidobacteriaceae bacterium
GAACCGACGCATAAAGGTTTTGCAGACCTCTCCCTTACCGCTTGGGTACCGCGCCCCGGGATGCGACAGGAAATCTGGGTCAGAGCTCAGATTGTCCTGAGCAGTGTACCGCAGATGAAAGGGATTTGGAGCGGGAGACCGGGGTCGAACCGGCGACATCTTCCTTGGCAAGGAAGCACTCTACCACTGAGCTACTCCCGCTCGTACCTTAGTCAATATAGCGTCAATCGGGGCCTGGGTCAAACCGGAGAAGGGCGGAGACGAGCGAGATTGGGGGTTCGATCCCCCTCCCCCAATTGTGTGCAAAGTATTCCATTGAGGTAGTTTAGGTCCGAACCTCGATTTTAGCTGCACCAAAAAGTGTGCATCACTCCGGGACGTTCAGGAGGCTCAATATTCCGCGGGGACGGAGCTTTGGAAGGCGATGCGGGGACCGGCAATAAAGTTGGAGCGGCGGCGGACGAGGTGGGGGGTGAGGGTGAGGGCAAGATGGGAGCGGTCAGTCTCAGTGATGCGGTCGG
>CAXTRZ010000449.1:531-2432 GCA_964246715.1 uncultured Acidobacteriaceae bacterium
CGGCGAGGGAGTCCTGGAAGCCGGGAAGGCTGGCGAGCCCGGGCAGGCCGCTGATGGCGGCAGACTCCTGGGAGGAGATCTGCGAGAGCATGAGGGCGGTGCCGCCCTCCGGAATGGTGATGTCCGAGGTGAGCGCGGTGTTGGTGAGAATGGGGATGTTGTCGTTGCTGGCGCCGGTGAGGGCTTCTATCTTGAGTTCGACGTGCAGGCTGATGAGGCCGGAGCGGAGGACGGTGGGGGTGGTTTTGAGGGTGAGGCCGAGATCTTCGTAGGAGATCTGCGGGATGGTGAGGGAGCTGGAGGAGCCGAGATACTGGTTGAGCAGGCTCTGGGCGCTCTGGCCGCCGATGGTGACGCCGGCGAGCGCTGAGGAGGTGGCTGCGGTGACGCCGCTGGAGTAGGTGGAGGTGGTGATGGGGTACTTGGAGCCGATACGCAGGGTGGAGATCTGGCGGTCTCCGGCGCGGACGGTGACGTCGTCCAGGGCGCGGGACTCCGAGGAGTTGAGGGCAAAGTTGAGGGTGGCGCCGGAGCCGAGAAAGATGCCGCCGGAGGTGAGGCCGCCGCCGACGGTGCCGATGAGACCGGTGACCTTGGCGTCCGAGGCGAGACCGGAGGCGATGAGGAAGAGGGCTTCGCGGAGGATGTCCTGCGCGGCGTTGCCGGAGGGTGTAAAGAGGCCCTGGCTGATGGCCTGCTGGATGATGGACTGGTTGGCGGAGACGATCTGCTGGGCCTCCGCGGCGATGGAGAAGGCTCCGGCGGAGGTGGGGGTGTCCAGGCCGAGATTGCGGGTGAAGCTTTTGTCCACGGTGTAGAGCTTGAGCTCCATCACAACCTCGGCGCTGTTGTCGATGAGGTCTGTGAGGGTGGCGTTGACGGCTTTGAGGGTGGGCTCCGGCGCGCGCAGGACGAGGCTGGAGGCGTTCTGCTGGATGGCGATCTGCTTGACGTCGAAGACGTTTTTGACGATGTTCTGGAGCTCGTTGAGCTGCTCCTGGGTGCTGCCGGGAACGAAGATGGTCTCTTCCACCTGGCGCTCGTACTTGCCGCGGTTTTCCTGGGAGTCTTTGACGACGAGCAGGGTCTTGGGATCAACCGGGACGGCGAAAAGGTGGGCCATGCGCAGGAGGATGGGCATGGCCTGGGTGTAGGGGGAGGCTTCGAGATCGAAGCGGAGCGTCTGTTGGGTGACGGAGTCGTCTAGGACGGCCTTGATGCCGTAGAGCTTGGCGGTATCGGTGACGACCTGCTTGACATCGCCGCGGAGGTGGATGTCGTGGGAGGCTGGGTCCGGCTGAAGCTGGATGGGGCCAGCGAAATTAAGGTCTTTGGCGGGCACGGCCTGGATGGGGGCGTGGACGGGCTGCGCGGCCCCGGTACGCTGCAGGATGAGCTCGTTGCGGGGGTCGATGGCGCGGGCCTCGGCAAGGAGGGCGTCCGAGCGCGCGGGCTGGTCCTGCAGGCGAGCCTTGGCGGATTGCTGCAGGAGCTCCGAGATGCGGCCCTGGCGGGTGAGATCAAGGGCGAGGGAGTAGACCTGGCTGGCGGGATTGAGGGCGACGGCGCGGGTAAACTCGGCCTGGGCGACCAGGAAGTCCTTGCGATCGACGGCGCGAGCTCCGGCGAGGTAGGCCTGCTCGGCCTTATCGGGGTCTGGTTTGGTTTGGGCGGGGGCCGGGACTGGCGTACAGAGCAGCGTGCAGGCGCAGAGGACTATGGGAAGCAGGCATGCGGCGCGGTGCGGGTGGATGGGTAGGAGGAGCTTCATGCGGGCTGGAGGTTGGACGAAACGCCCGGCTCCCGGGTGTGCTGATGCGCGGGGAGACACGGACTTTGTTCCTCCGGCGATTTGATTACCGGACGCGCGAGAGGTTGGCGATGGCGGGCAGTTGCAGGCG
>CAXTRZ010000450.1:0-2412 GCA_964246715.1 uncultured Acidobacteriaceae bacterium
GTGTACTACCGGCTGCATGGGTCGCCGAGAATGTACTACTCGCGGTATGCGGAGCAGTATCTGGATGGGCTTGCGCGTGCGGTGGCTGGAGTTCGGGCCGGGGCGGAGGTGTGGGTGATCTTTGACAACACGGCGTCCGGGGCTGCGATCCACAATGCGCTGGAGCTTGGGAATCGCGTAGGCTCTTAAGGACATGATCTACGGCATTTCTACGCATGTCTTTCTGCCGCAGCGGCTGCATTCTGGGCTGCTGGATGCGCTGGTCGCCGGCGGGGCGCAGACGATTGAAGTCTTCGCGGCACGGTATCACTTTGACTACACGGATCGCGGACAGGTGCGGGAGCTGGCGGCTTGGTTTCGGGACAGCGGCGTGACGGCGAGCCTGCATCAGCCGCTGACGGCGGATGAGGTCTACTCACGCCACGCCGGGCCGACGCTGAACCTGATCGAGCGCGACAAAGGCCGGCGGATTGAGGCGATGGAAGAGGTGAAGCGGGCGCTTGAGTCCGCCGAGCAGATTCCGTTCCAAAGCTGCGTGCTGCATCTGGGCATGAAGGGCGAGGCGTGGAAGGAGCACGCGCTTGAGTATGCGCTGACGGCGGTGGAGCATCTAAAGGCGTTTGCGGCGCCGCTTGGGGTGACGCTGCTGCTGGAGAATCTGCAGAACGACGTGACCACGCCGGAGCATCTGTTGGAGATCGTGAAGGTGGGGCATTTTGACCGAGTGGGGGTGTGTCTCGACGTGGGACATGCGCACCTGAGCGATGAGGGCGTGGCAGCAGCGCTGGAGAGGCTGCGGCATCGCGTGCTGGAGGTGCATGTGCATGACAACCATGGGGCCGCTTCCGGATATAAGGACGAGCATCTGTGGCCGGGTGCGGGCTCGGTGGAGTGGGCGAGCGTATGGCCGCAGCTGCAGACGCTGGGCGGGGAGACGCGCGGGGTGCTTGAGATTGCGCACGATCCGGCAGCGACGGCGGAGGATGTGACGCGGCGGGCGCAGGCGGTCTTCAGCGAGCGGCGGCGGCTGCTGGAGACGGCGCACTCGCAGGCAGAGGCGCTGGAGTGAGAGACTAGAGGGATGGAATCGACGGCAATCGCAACAACAGAATCTACATCAACCGCAAAAACGGCGGCACGCATCAACGAGCTGGCTGCGTTTGAGGGGCAGAGCGTCACTCTGAAGGGCTGGCTGTATAACCTGCGCGCCTCCGGCAAGCTGCTGTTTCCCATCTTCCGCGATGGCACCGGGACGATCCAGGGCATTGTGCCCAAGGCGGCGGTGCCGGAAGAGCTGTTTGAGACGCTGAAAAATTTGACGCTGGAGTCCAGCGTGGAGGTCACGGGCAAGGTGCGCGCGGACGTAAGGGCGCCCTCTGGGTTTGAGCTCGACGTGGAAGGACTGAAGGTGATTCAGCGCGTGCCGGATGAGACGCCCTTTCCGATCACGCTGAAGGAGCATGGTGTCGACTTCCTGATGGAGCACAGACACCTGTGGCTGCGCACGCCGCGCCAGAGTGCCATCCTGCGGGTGCGGGCGACGATCATGCGGGCGGCTGCGCAGTACTTTGACGATAACGGATTTATACGAACTGATCCGCCAATCCTGACGCCGAATGCGTGCGAGGGCACCAGCGAGTTGTTCGAGATGAAGTACTTCGACGATGACATGGCGTACCTGACGCAGAGCGGGCAGTTGTATGTCGAGGCGACGGCGCTGGCGCTCGGCAAGGTGTATAGCTTCGGGCCGACGTTCCGAGCAGAGAAGAGCAAGACGCGGCGGCACCTGACGGAGTTCTGGATGGTAGAGCCAGAGATGGCGTATGCCGGTCTGCCGGAGCTGCTGGAGCTGGCGGAGAACTATCTTAGCTTCATCGTGGCGGAGGTGCTGAAGAAGCATCGCGGCGACCTGAAGGTGATTGGGCGGGATGTGACCAAGCTGGAGACGATCCAGGCGCCATTCCCACGGCTGAGTTATGAGAATGCACACACGATGTTGGTGGAGGCGCACGCGAAGGGGTTGGTCGAGACGCTGCACCAGGATGGTGATGACTTTGGATCGCCGGATGAGACGTATCTCTCGAACCAGTTTGACCGGCCGGTGATGGTGCACCGTTATCCCGCGGCGATCAAGGCGTTCTACATGCAGCCGGATCCGGACGATCCCACCAAGGCGCTGTGCGTGGATGTGCTGGCGCCGGAGGGCTATGGCGAGATCATCGGCGGGTCGCAGCGCGTGGATGACTATGACCTGCTGCTGAAGCGGATCCACGAGCATGGGCTTCCGGTAGCGGCGTTCCAGTGGTATCTCGATCTGCGCAGGTATGGCAGCGTGCCGCATGGCGGCTTCGGCATGGGGATTGAGCGCGTGGTCGCGTGGATCTGCGGACTGGACCATGTGCGCGAGACGAT
>CAXTRZ010000451.1:0-2409 GCA_964246715.1 uncultured Acidobacteriaceae bacterium
GTCTCCAAACACATCCTCTGCCAGCGAGTGCGTATGCACCCGCACCGGCACCACCTCCTCGCAGCTCACATCCCCTTTCAAAAGAACCACATGGCTCTCATTCCCATCCATCTCGTTCTCATACGCAATCATCCGGAACTCCCCATGCTCCGTCGGCAAAACCCCCTCGCCCACCCGCCGGATGTATCGCTCATGTTGCAGCCGGTAGCGAATCAGATCAGCCACCGTCACCATCAACAACCCATGTGTTTTACAAAAGAGAACCAGATCCGGTACCCGCGCCATGGTGCCGTCGTCGTTCATGATCTCGCAGATCACCCCTGCGCTCACCAGCCCCGCCATCCGCGCCAAATCCACGGACGCTTCCGTCTGTCCCGCGCGCACCAAAACGCCTCCCTTTCTTGCTCTTAGCGGAAACATATGACCCGGTCGTGCAAGATCCTGCGCCGTGCTCGCCGGGTTGATCGCCACCTTGATCGTATGCGCCCGGTCCGCCGCCGAGATCCCCGTCGTTACCCCTTCTCGAGCCTCGATCGTCTCCGTAAATGCCGTCCCGAAGCGCGACGTGTTGTCCTGCGTCATCGGCCCCAGCCGCAGGTAATCCGCCCGTTCCTCAGTTAAAGTCAGGCAAATCAATCCCCGCCCGAACTTCGCCATGAAGTTGATCGCCTCCGGCGTCACAAACTCCGCCGCCAGCGTCAGATCGCCCTCGTTCTCGCGATCCTCGTCATCCACCACCACCACCATCTTCCCGGCGCGCACCTCCGCCACCGCCTGCTCCACCGTCGCAAACTTCGACTCTATCTTAGCCATAAATACCTCCGCACCATCCTAGTCTGCACTCCAGTCCACACGCAAAAACGCCGCCTCCCGAAAGGAAGCGGCGTCCTGGGTTCCTGCTGATCAGTCCCGTCGGTGGTCATCGGCGTTCGACCTTCCTTCCCAACCCACGCGACTACAGCGTCGACTCGATCTCAAATCCCCACGCCTCCAGCAGCGCCTCCGGAATGTACTTCGAGTTCTTATTCCGCCGCGCCCACTCCCGCAGTCTCGTCGAACGGATGTACTGATCGGGCGTCAGCTTGTACTCCTTAACCACCAGCTCAAAAGACGTAATAGTCGGCACCACCGGGCCAATCGGCTCCGGTTTGCCCCAATTTGGATTTCCACGACGCTTTGCCATAAAGTTCCTTTAGAAAGAAGCTTTTACTACTTGAACCCAACGTTCTATCCTACCCCGGTTCTGCTCCAAAAATCAAGTCAACCGCGCGTCATAGCCGCGTTGTAAGAGCGCCCGCCCCGCCGCGCCCAGTCGTGCTTGGTTTCGGAACTCGCTCCGGAAAAGCGGCGCTCTGCTCTTCGCCGCTGCTGACCTCCATCCCGCCACGCCCAAACGGCGCATTCGCTCGTCGCCTGCCCCTGGGTCGTCCAAGCATTCATAAACTCAGCCTGCCAGAACCGCCAACCCACCACAAACGTGCGAACGCCAGTCATCAGCCACTCTCCCTAAAGCAAGACAGAAGCGATACACGCAACACGATCTCACCTTCCCGTTGTTGCATCTGCTTACATCCTCCCTGAACGCCCGCTACAATCGCCTGCATGGAGCACATGCTTATTCTCAGCTTTGTCGCCGCCCTCCTTCTTCCTGCGCAAACGCCGGACCAGGCACTCACCCAAACTGCCGCCCAAACAGCCGTACTTGCCCCCATCCAGGCCATGTTCGCCGGCATGACCGCCCGCGATGCCTCCGCCATCCGCGCCCCCTTTCTGCCCGGAGCCTCCATGGTCCTCATGCGCGAGGGCAAGCCCTCCCAGCTCACCATAGAGTCCTTCGCCGGACGCATCGCCAAGCCGGCTCCCAACCGCGTCCAGCCCCATATGGAAGAGCGTATCCGCAATCCCCTTGTCCGCATCGACCACGACCTTGCCGTCGTCTGGGCGCCCTTTACCTTCCTCATCGACGGCAAACCCGACCACTGCGGCACTGACCTCTTCAACCTTGTTCAGGTCGATGGCAAGTGGCTCATTGCCTCCGTCGCCGACACAGGCTCCGCCACCTGCCCGACTCCCTAAATCCGGCACCCCCTCCAGCTTAGGCTATCTTATTTGGAATGAATACTTTGCAGCATCACCTGGTTGAAAACAGAAACTTTACCTTGGTTCAAACCTGAAGTCCAGACCTAAGCCCAATCTTCTGAAGACTTTACAAAAACTAGGAGGGGAGGCGGGTACCTTCTACTCCTCAAACTCCCGGTTCCACAGGCTAATCACCCGCGTATCCCGCTCCCAGCCAAGCACACTTGCGCTTCCTGTTCCCAGTCCAAGCCTCGATCCCCCCAGCGGCGGCAGGCCGATCCAGCGAGCCGCCAGGATGCGCAGGATATGCCCGTGCGCGAATAGCGCTAC
>CAXTRZ010000452.1:0-2401 GCA_964246715.1 uncultured Acidobacteriaceae bacterium
GTTGGGGGCGATGCCGAGGGAGGTTTTGGCCTCGGCGAGAGCGTCGGCGGCGCTGCCGCTCTGCTCGCGAACCTGCGCGAGGCCGGCGTGGGCGGGAGCGGAGTTGGGCGCGGCGGCGATGGCGAACTGGAACTGCTCTTCGGCCTCCGGGAGCAGGCCCTGGGCGATGTACTCCTGGCCGAGCTGGACGTACTCGGCGGCCTGCTGCGCGGGCGGGAGCATGGCGAGCTTCATGGCGCGGACCTGATCGAGTTGGAAGGCGGCCTGCCGGAAGCCGGCCTCGGAGTAGGTGCGGCGGATGCGGGTGGTGGGCTCGAAGCCATTGGCGGAGGTCTTGGGGGCGTTGCGGCCGGCGGCGATGACGGTTTTGAGCTCGGCGGCTTCTGAGTCGGCAGGTTTGAGCTTGAGGGTCTGGTCGACCTCGCGGTTGGCTCCGGCGAAGTCGCCGCGGCGGAGGTAGGTGACGGCGAGATTGTAGTGGTAGTCAGGGTCGTTTGGGTCGGCGTTGGAGGCGCGCAGAAAGAGCGGGAGCGCGTCCTTGTTTTGGCGGCTCTGGGCGACGCCCTGGTCGTTGACGACCTCCGGCAGCGGAAGGCGGCCGGCGACGAAGGCGAAGGCGTTTTCCGCGTCCGCATACTTGCCGGTGTTGAAGCGGGAGAGGCCGAGGTAAAAGCTGGCCTCCAGCGAGAGGCGGTCCGTGGGCGGAACCTTGGCGAGGGTGGCGGCGGCTTTGTCGTAGTCGCGCGTGGTGTAGTACTGCTTGCCGAGTGTCAGCAGCGCGGCGGAGTAGCCGGGGGCGTCGGCCACGGCGACTTCCAGGCGCTTGACGCGCTCGGCGGGGGTGGGAGCGTCCGTGCCGCGGATGTAGTTCTCAAAGGCGCTGAGGCGGATGCCGGCGGAGGCGGAGAGGAAGGTTTGCTCGGCGACGTTGAAGGCGGGCTGAATCTGGCGGGCGACCTTCCAGGCGATGGCGTTTTCGATGTCGAAGAGGCGAGCGAGCGGGCTGGAGTCCTCAAGCGGGGCGGAGAGGCGAAGCTGTCGGACTTCAAGGACCTGAGCCTGGACGAGAATGCGGAGATCTTGCGGGATATCGCCCTTGGTGTTGACGCTGCCGACGATCAGGTAGTCGGCGGCGAGGTTTTGCGCGATGCGGATGGGGGTGGCGCGGGTGGGGCGGAACTCGGGCGGCAGGCCGAGGTGATCGAGGGCGAACTCGCGGTCATCGCGGGAGATGGTGAGGAAGCCGGCGGAGCCAAGGCGCTGGTTGAGGGTGTCGGGGAAGGAGTCGCCGATCCAGTTGAGGTTGGGGTTGCCGGAGCGGTTGTCAAAGGGGAGGACAAGGATGACGCGACCGGAGGGCTCTTTGTCGGGACCTGAACTGAGGCCAAGGGCAGACTGGGCGAGGGCCGGGGAGATCGCGGCGAGGAGGGTGGTGAGGGCGATCAGCAGGCGGGATATCGAGGGCTTCTGCACGGTTCGATTATAGAGCGGTGAGGTTTGAACTTTGAATGGGAGGGTTGGCACCACCTCTCAGGAGCGAGATGTGGGGCACCCATTTACTGGTTCGGTGGGCTGATGGGTGATGCAAGCCGGGCTTCGACGGCGCGGGGAAAGCGGAGGATGGCGGCCCACTCGCCGTTGCGGGAGGACTGCCAGATGACGTCGCCGTGGAGGAGGCGGGCGATGTCGGCGGGAGGCAGGTCGCGGTGGAAGTCGAAGAGTTTGGCGTCGGAGTTTTCGTGGATACGGCTGAGGTCCAAGTGGCCGGGGGGTGGAACCCACTTGGTGGAGAAGATGAGGGCGGTGTCGTAGGAGCCGGGGTCGGCGGCGGCGCGCTGGATCTGGTCGAAGGAGAAGTTGTCTAACGCAGAACCGGCAGGGGTGGCGACTTTGAGCGGGATGCGGGTGTAGCTAAGGTCGGGGTGTTCGAGCTCCGTGGTGGCGGGCCAGGCGGAGAGGACCGTCGCCTGGGGGTAGCGCGCGGCGATGAGGTGGATGGCCTGCTGGTGCAGAACGATCATGTCGCGGTAGGTGAGGTTGTCCTCCGGCGCAAAGGCGTAGGGCGGGTTGACGATGAGGGCGGTGTAGAAGGCGAGCGCAGAGAGGCCGGCGAGCCATCCCCATTGCACCATACGCTGGCGCCAAAGGGCGGCGCAGACGATCAGGATGAGTGGGTAGAGCGGCAGGAGGTAGCGGGTGAGGAGGGCGCCGCCGAGGATTGAGAAGGCGAGGGCATTGCCGAGAACGATGACGAAAAGGGCGGAGAGGATGGGGCGAGCGAGGACCTTGACACCGCGGCTGGGGAGCCGCGGCATGAAGAGCACGGCGATGGCGCAGAGGACCGGAACGTACATGTTCATGTGCAGGGCGAGATGCACGAAGCGGTGCCAGAGGCTGATGA
>CAXTRZ010000453.1:0-2396 GCA_964246715.1 uncultured Acidobacteriaceae bacterium
CCCGGTCACCGTCGGCATCCCCTCGACAACGTACAGCCGGTTCATCGGCTTACCCTCTTCGTAGCGGTGCCGCTCAGCATACGCTCCGGCCAGCGGCAGGAATCCCGGATGCGCGATCCCGCCTAGGAAATCCGCATCGAGCGACAGAATGACATCGGCGTCTTCCAGCTTGTACTGCGCGTCCATGTAGCTTCCGAAGGCCATCTTCGACGCCGCGCGCGAGGAGTCCTGGTTGATCGGATCCCACTGCACCAGCTTTGCCTGCGGATACGCCTTCTCGACCGCCTGCCACTGCGCCGCCAGGGTCGGAGACGTAATCGTCTCGCTCAGGAAGTAAAGTCCCTTACCGCCCTGCAGGCTCTTCGCCCCCGCCAGCAGCGCGCCCTGAAACGCCTGGAAGCTAGACTCCTGCCCGCGGAACCGCGGCGCATGGCTCCGGTCCGGATCGTACAGGTCCAGCAGTGTCCCCTGCGTTATCGCATCGGACTTGCCCTTGGCCATCGGGTGATCGGGATTGCCCTCAATCTTGATCGGGCGGAACGCATCGGACTTCACCAGCACCGGAATCGCGCCGGTCGGAAACGGGTGCGCCGTGGCAAAGTACATCGGCCGCCCCAGCACCAGGTCCTCCGGCTGCTTCACATACGGATAGATCGGCTCGTCCGGCTGCTTGGTGCAACCCGCCAGCCCGGCCAGCGCAAAGCTCGCGCCCATCACCTTTAGGAAGCCGCGCCGGCTTACCGCATCGGTCCACTCGCCGGCCTGCCGGGGAAACTCCTCGCCCAGCATGTCGTTGAACTCTTGCGTCGCGGACAGCTCTTCCAGGTTCTTCCAGAAGCGCTTGCCCGTCTTGCCCGCGAGCTGTGCCTGCACGGAGGCCAGCGTCATCTTCTCGCCCGGCGCCGGAGCGATCAAGTTCACCACCTGCGCCTCCACCACCTGCGCGTCGACTGCATCCTGATTTTCCATTCCGTCCGTCGGTCTCTCAAGCTGATTGTTCATCGGTGGCACACCTCGCAGCTGGAAAGCTCGTTCGCCGTGCGGATGTGATACTTCCCGTTCAAATACATCCCCAGCTCATGCTGGCTGGTAAACCTCGTGTAGTTCAGTTGCGGCAGCGGAAGCGTTCCCGCTGGCGGCGCATCGCTCGCCGTCCGGCCCTCGCCCTCGGTCGCATGCGGCGTCATGTTCGTCCCCGCCGGATTTCCCGGCTGCCGCGGACTCGCGCTCAGCTCCTGCAGCATCGCCACCTGCGGGTTGTCGTCCTTCGGGTCCTTGGTCGTACACGCGACGCCCTGCGCCGTCGGCACCTCCGTCCCCCTCGTATCCCGCGTATCTGCGCACCAAACTGGCTTGTCCTTGCTCGGTCCAGCCCACGCCATGTTGTAGATCTCGCTCGTCGGCCGCAGATTCACGCTCGGGTTGCGATGGCAGTTCAGACACCACTCCATCTGCAGCGTGTTCTGCTGATACATCAGCGGCATCTCGTCCACGCGGCCATGGCAGCTCGCGCAGCCGATGCCCTTGTTCACATGAATCTCATGGTTGAAGTACACATAGTCCGGCAGGTCGTGCACCCGTATCCAGTTGATCGACTCCCCCGTCGCCCAGCTATGCCGTACCGGCTGCAGCAGCTCCGCATTCGTCCAGATCTGCGCATGGCAGTTGATGCAGGTCTTGGTCGGCGGAATCCCCGCGTAGCTGCTCTTCTCCACCGACGTGTGGCAGTACTGGCACTGCAGCCCAAGCCCTTCCACGTGATGCTTGTGGCTGAACGGTACCGGCTGGTCCGGCCGCTGACCCTGCCGCGTCACCCAGGGGGAACGCTGCAGCGAGTTCAGGCCAACGCCGAGCGCGATCACGATCAAGCCCGTCAGTACCAGGCTCGCCCGGGCCAGCGCGTTCGAAGTGCGGTCAAAAACTTGCGCCATGAGTGCTTCCTGCTTCCTCTGCGTCTAATCCTGTCAGCCCGTCTCCCGGACCTTCAGGCTCTCTGGAGAATTCCGTCGTCCTGCGTTCCGCTTCCGCGTTCCTGCCAACCTTGCGTCTTCCGTCGGCCCCTTGTTCTCTAACCCAAATGCCGCTTCCGGTTAGAACTTCCTCACGCCAACGGGCAAACCATAGGAACTAAGAACTTCACTATAGCAGTCCAAATTGCCCAATCTTGCGTACAGCAATACCCGCGACCCAAATTTTTTGCCCCGCTCATTCGATTATCGGAAACTCTCTTCGCCCCGGCTGCCGCCCGCCACAACATCTCGTGCCGCCTTCTACAAACACCGCTAGCCGCGCGGCTTTGCATCGTATCGAACCTCTAACTCCCACCAACATAGTCCGAGTTTGCTAATCGCCCATCCGCACCGATCAGAGAGCTCCTCTGCGGCTCGTCTCCGTGC
>CAXTRZ010000454.1:0-2390 GCA_964246715.1 uncultured Acidobacteriaceae bacterium
CCCGTCAGAGGCTCCACTTTCTTCAGCGCCGCCAACTCAACCTTCTTCACCCCTGCTACGACCGCCGTCTTCTTTAGATCTAGCTCACTATCTCCAGGAATCACCGCGAAGAAATGCTCGCCAACGTTGACCTCTAGCAGCAGCGTTTTGAAGACCTGCTCCGCTGGTAAGCCGATCTTTAGAGCTACGCTGGCGGCTGTTAGATCGCCAGCGTCAACCTCATAGGTCCGGAGCTCATGTGGAATACAAAGTGCTTCTAAGGCTCGGACCGCATTTGTTTTCACGAAGGAAGCGGTTTTCATGCGGCTTTCCCACGATGCACCAGAGAGGCCAGGGTGCCCCTTTGCATGGTCAAGGTGAGGTCGGCGAGGGGTGCAGCGAGATGGGCCTGGTGGGTCGTCAGGATGATGGTGCGGGGGCCGGATGGATGCGACCAAGTGAGGAAATCGGCCAAGAGTTCTATCATTTGCTGGGCGCTGCCTACGTCCAGGTTAGAGAAGGGCTCGTCGAGGAGGAGGAGTTCGGGGTCGGTTTGGATGACTCGGGCGAGGGAGGTGCGCTGGCGCATTCCCTGGCTATACTGGCCCACCGGGCGCTTCAGTGCGGGGTCGAGGCCTACGGCGCGGAGGGCCATCTCCGGGGAGCCGGCGGAGCAGGCGCACATGCCCCCCTGCGTATGGAGCGAGGAGAAGTACGTAAGGTTCTCCATGGCGGAGAGCTCGTCGTAGAGCATGGGGGCATGGCTCATGTAGGCGATGCGGCCACGGAGGAGTTCGGGAGCGGCTCCGAGGACGGTGAGCGTGCCTTGGGTGGGCTCAGTGAGGCCGGCGAGGAGGCGGAGCAGCGTGGACTTGCCGGCGCCGTTCTCGCCGAGGATCACCGTTGCCGTTCCTGCTGGGATGGTGAGGGTGAGGTTGCGGACGGCGTTGAAGGCGCCGTAGACCTTGGAGACGGATTGAAGGAAGACAGCGGCGCGAGTTGATGTGGTCGTCTGCATCAGGATGCCTCTGCGAGTATAGGGCAGAGGCAGGGCGAAGTGGATGGTACTTCGGCGGCGGGGTGGGTCGACTGTTCTAGTTTGTTTTTGAAGCGGCAGGAGGGAGTACGGTTGCAGCGGCGGCTCCGGCAGGACGGGAGCCGGGAGCGGGAGCGTACTTGGAGGCGCATTTGGCCTGAAGGGCGGTGGCGTGGAAGACGCCGTCGCGGCCATAGGTTCCGATGGCGAGGGCCTGGGCGTCGTCCTTGAAGGCATCCGGCGGGGGCTCGGTGCCCTGATAGGCGACCTGGAGGACCTTGCCCTGCTCCAGGAGCTCAAAGTGGGCGTTGGTGCCGACGCGCTGGATGCTACCGGGCTTGACGTTACCGGCGACGCGGAGGTGGCGGGTGTAGGCCTTGTTGCCCATGCCCTGGAGCTCCGAGATGGTGACGTAGTAACTTTTGTTCGCCTGGGCTCCGGAGACGGCGAGCCAGGCGATGACTGCGAGGACGATGACGGAGGCGATGATGATGCGGATGGGGCTCTTCTGCTGCATAGAGGTCTCAGGTTCTTTATGGTAAAGGGTATTCCCCACCCCCGTACTATGATCGTAAAATATTCATTCTGGGGTATTTAGGCTTGTACCAAGCATGCAAGGAGGAGTAAAAGCCCAAAATACGTACTACCCGGCCGTAAAATATTCAAACTATTCACGTTACGGACGCGGCCTCGCAATTTCGAACGCATTCTCGATCTGTTCTACTCTTCTATTCTACCGGATTGAATCGGTTTGTTGCGCCAACTTTATTTCAACCCTAAAGCGTTTCTTTAGAAGAAGTTGCGGTCTGTGTTAATGAGGAAAATACTTGACAGGTTTTGAGGTGAACGTCCTGGCACCACTGATCGTGCCTAGCAGGTGATGGTGAGGGTTTGATCGATGGTGCAGGTTTTGTTGCCGCTCCTGCCGGGGTTCGTGGGAGTGGAGCGGACGGAGAAGGCTTCGCGAGAAGCCGTAGGAATGGTAAAGGTGTGTCCGTCCACCTGACCAGACTGGAGGTTAGCGGGCAAGGTGGAGAGGGCGGGAAGGCTGGCGGTATAGATGCCGGAGGTGGCATGGAAGGCGATCTCGGCTTTGCCAATGAGCAGGAGGTCATTGGAGGCGGAGTTGTCTGCGGCCGCGGCGCGAACCTTTTGCACGGCAGGCAGGAGGAGTGCAATGAGGACGGCGATTATGGCGATGACGACGAGAAGTTCGATAAGGGTGAAGCCGGAGGCGCGGTGGTGACGAGGGGTAAGGTGCATAGGGGGAGCCTCAAAGTCTGTGGGAAGAACGTGCGAGTGTGGAGGATGGATTTAGGGAGGTAGGCGTGGGGAGGGCGGTCGAGCTTCGCGCGATGCTGGTCCTTTGACAATG
>CAXTRZ010000455.1:0-2387 GCA_964246715.1 uncultured Acidobacteriaceae bacterium
GTCTACTTCCGCGGTAAGGGCGGGGAGGGTGGTTGCGGTGCTTCGATTGATGCCCAGGGCGACGCCCATGGCTCCAGTGACGCCAATGGCCATGGCTCCGCGCACGATCATGTCGCGGATGACGGTAGCGACTTCTTTGTAGTCGGTGGCGAGGACGTAAGTCTCTTCGAGGGGGAGCTTGGTTTGATCGAGGAAAGTGACGCCGGAGGGGAGCCATTTTAGGGTGGGAATCATGTTATGTTGATTTTATCGTGCTGAGCATTGCGCTGCTTTGCGGGAGGAGGCGTGGCGGGCGCTACTGCTGGTGCAGAACACCAATGGTGACGAGCCACTTGTCCACCAAATCAGGCCATGCGGTGACGGGAAGGTTGGTGCGGCGCAGGCCGAAAGCGTGGCCTCCCTGGGCGTACAGGTGCATCTCGACTGGAACTCCGGCCTGCTTCAGGCCGCCATAATATGAGAGCGCTTGTTCGACGCCGTCCACCTCATCGTCTTCGTTTTGGAGGAGGAAGGTTGGCGGTGTTTGTTTGGACAAACGGAACTTTATGTCCTGCTGCAAGGCGAAGCTGTTCTCATGAACGCGAAGGTGGCCGGGGTAGATTGCGATAGCGAAGTCCGGACGGCAACTGACATCATCGGCCGCGTCTACGCGAGGGTAGACACGCTTTTCAAAGTGGACGCTGGTGGCTGCCACGAGGTGACCGCCCGCGGAGAAACCGATGACGCCGATCTTCCGTGGGTCGATGTGCCACTCGGCCGCATGGAGACGGGTGAGGCTGATTGTTCTTTGGGCGTCATCCAGCGCTTGTGGGGCTTCAGGGTATGCGCCGGACTTTGGGAACTTGGATGAACCTGGAACGCGGTACTTGAGGAGGACGCAGGTGACGCCTTTCGCTGTGAGCCAGTCACAGACTTCCGTGCCTTCCAAGTCCATCGCGAGGATCTGATATCCGCCGCCTGGAAAGACGATGACGGCGGCTCCGGTGTTTGCGGCCTTTGGCGGGTAAACGGTCATGCTTGGGACGGATACCCGTTCGCTCGAGATCCAGGGCTTTCCGGCGACGAGTTCAGTGGTGACTTTTTGTGAGTATTCGGGGCCATCGTAAACGACGGGATGGGGCGCGGCTCCTGCAGGCCAGATGGAGATTTGCTGATGTCCAGGCGAGGGTTGCCAAGGCGGCAGATGCTGCTGTGCGGTGGCGACGGCGTTGAAGATGGCCGCCGCAAAGACGTGCCTGGCGAGAACGCAAAAGGAACGAAGCATGCGAAGACCTACGCAGCTGGACACCTGCTGAGGGTTGGCTGCTTTCTTCTAAGAATGTGTGGGACAGGGTGTGATCGTTTTGAGAGCGTAGCGGCGCACGGAGGAAAGCTTGAGTGACGATGTTGGTTCGCCGTCTGTGGATTCCGTGAGGATCTGTGCGCCGCCGCTGGGAGGAACGGAGTGTTAGGCAGGTTTATGGGCTCGACGGATGTCGTTTGCGGTGAAGACTGTGTGGAAGGGAGTGTTGGGGGCGGCGGAGACGATGTTGGCACGACCGCCCTGTTCGCGGTCCACGAGGCAGAGGATGCCGATGACGTTCATGCCGGCGTTCTTTGTGGCGTGGATGGCCTGGATGGTGCTGCCGCCGGTGGTGCAGACGTCGTCTACGATGACGACGTTCGCGCCGGGCTGCAAAAAGCCCTCGACGATGCGGCCGGTGCCATGGGTTTTTTCGGCTTTGCGGACGAGGAAGCCGTGAAGGAGGGTGGGGGCGAGGCCATGGTCCTCGTCGGGGTCGAGGGCGAGGAACTCGGCGTGATCCGCGAGCTCCCAGGCGGAGGCGGAGGCGGTGTTGGAGACGAGGGGGTCGGCCCCCATGGTGAGGCCGCCGACGGCGACAGCGGTGGGGAAGTGCTCTCGAATCAGCTCCAACAGGACGATACCGGCGAGGCGGCCGCCTTCAGCGTGGAGAGTTGTGGTGCGGCAGTCGATGTAGTAGTCGGACTTCTGGCCGGAGGCGAGGGTGAAGTCGCCGAGGCGGAAGGAAAGGGTGGCGATCAGGTTGAGGAGGGCGGTGCGGGGGTCTGTAGGAGTGGCGTCCATAAGGTTAGGGTACCGTCAAAACGTGGTGAGATTGTGGTTCCATGCATGGATACGTGGGCTGAATACCATCATTTGCTGTGGTGGAGGGTGCTTGTTTGCTGGGGATTCCGGGTTTGTCCAGGAGATTATTTGGGGTGGTGGGATGCACCACTTTTGAGGCAGCCACTTTTTGAGGGACTAGGGATGGGGAAGAGGTCAGGGAAGAACAGTTTGGTCGGGCTTGGCCGGCATCCTACCTTGCGATAAGGCCGCGAAGAAAGCGGCACCCCACACATCTCAGACTGCGCAATGTGGGCCGCTC
>CAXTRZ010000456.1:0-2386 GCA_964246715.1 uncultured Acidobacteriaceae bacterium
GTGCTGCATGGCGGGATGGGCACCCTGGGTAGGGTGTTCCTGCGTCCAACAGGCATACTGGTAGTCTGGAAGTTGGCTGGAAGTCTCGGCCGTGGGAGAGGCAAGTGAAAGAGATGGTGTTGGCGGGCGCGATGGCGCTGGCGGTGGTGGGACAGACGGCTCCGGCGGGGACAACGCCGCAGGGACAAAGCCAGCAGCAGACGATTCCCGATGCGCCGAAGCCGCAGGCGGTTCCGCTGGGCAGCGTGGCTCCGGGCAAAGGTACGACGACGACCTCGAACGGCGAGGTGGGGCGGAGTGCGCCGGTCGATCCGGATCAGCCGTCGCCGGGGACGAGTCTGCCGGACTCTCCGCAGCAGAACGCGGCGGACCGGGATGCGGGGCCGCAGCCGGACCTGCCGGGCGGAGGCGATTACGCCGCCTATACGCTTCGGACGAACGTCAACTTCGTGGATATCCCGTTTACGGTGAAGGACAAGAAGGGCGCCCTGGTTCCGGGGCTGGACTGGCGCGAGATTCGCGTGTATGAGAACGGCCTGCGGCAGCGGATGCAGGTGTTCACGGTGGATCCGTTGCCGATGTCGGTTGCGGTGGTGGTGGACCAGAGCATGCCGGTTGACACCATGACCCGGGTGAACAACGCGCTGGGCGCGCTGCAGGCGGCGTTTGCTCCGTATGACGAGGTAACGCTGTTCACTTACAACAACGGGCCGAAGCAGGTGATGGGCTACACGGCGGGGCAGAGCGCGCTGTTTCCGGCTATGCTCGAGCGGTCAAAGTCCGGGGGGCGCGATGCAATGTACTACGCGCCGGGCGAGGCGCTGGGCGGCGGGATCGACATCAACAACCATGCGCAGGACAATCTGACGCCGTTGACCAACAATAGCGCGCCAGGCGGTGTACATGGCATCGCGCAGGTGCCGCGAGAGGTTCATACGCTGAACGACGCGATTCTGGCGGCGGCAATCACGCTGCGGGATAAGCCGGTGAACCGGCGGCGGATCATCTATGTGATCTCCGACGGCAAGGAGTACGGCAGCACGGCGAAGACGAAGGACGTCATCCACTATCTGCAGGAGAACAAGATCGCCGTGTATGCGACGCTGACGGGCGACTCCAGCGTGAGCGGGCTGGGCTTCCTGGACAAGTATCACCTGCCCTTCCAAATGCGCGACAACAACCTGCCCGCGTACACCAATGCGACCGGCGGGCAGACCTTCGCGGAGTACCGGACGAAGGGAATCGAAGAGAGCTTCCAGAAGGTGACTGAGCAGGTCAGGACGCAGTACACGGTCGGGTACTACAGCCGCGAACCGTTCATCGACGGAAAGTACCGCAAGATTGAGGTGAAGGTGCTGCGGCCGAATCTGCAGGTGATCGCCAAGGACGGGTACTATCCGACGCCGGAGAAGCAGCAGCCGCCGGCTCCAAAGGCTGCGTCCACGCCGGCGCCGAGCCAGCCTTAGCGGATGGGCGGGCTGATCGCTGGATTGCGGTCTGGATTGTGGTTTGGGGTCTGGACGGGATTGGGGTCTGGATTATGGTCGGGGAACGCGCTGCTGGCGTTGTGTGCGGCGGCGTTCTGGGGCGTGGGGGACTTCTCCGGCGGAATGGGCGCGAAGTCCGCCGGCGGCACCGCGGGCGCCGCGTTGCGTGTGGTGCTGATGAGTCATGCGACCAGTCTGTGCGTGCTGCTGGCGCTGGCGTTTGCGAAAGGTGATCCGTTTCCTCATGGGCGGACGCTGGCGTGCGGGTTAGCCGCGGGCGTGACCGGGGGCCTCTCGCTGACAGCGTTTTATGTGGCTCTATCACGCGGAGCGATGGGGGCCTCGGCGGCGATTAGCGGGTTGCTGGCGGCGGCAATCCCGGTGGCGATCGCCTCCTTCGCGGACGGAACGCCGGGGCTGCGGCGGTGGGCTGGATTCCTGGTTGCGGGCGTGGCGATCTGGATGATCGCGGCGGGCGATGTGGAGCGCGAGCAGGCCGGGACGATGGCGCTAGCCATCGGCGCGGGAGCTGGGTTTGGGCTTTACTTTGTGGCGCTGAAGTACGCAGGGCCGGGCGGAGTGATCTGGCCGATGGCGACTGCGCGGATGGGGAGCCTGACTGTCTGCGGGCTCATCCTGCTGGCTCTGCGGAGGCAGGCGGGAGCGGCGACGATCACGCGGCGAACGGCGGCGTGGGTACTTTCCACCGCCCTCTTCGACACCTCCGGGAACATGCTCTTCCTGGCGGCGACGCGGGCAGGGCGGCTGGATGTGGCGGCGGTGCTGGCGTCGCTCTATCCGGCGTCGACCATCCTGCTGGCGGCGGGGATGTTGGGGGAACGTCCCACGCGGCGGCAGGGTTTGGGCATGGCGATCGCGAGCGTGGCCGTGGTGATGAT
>CAXTRZ010000457.1:0-2379 GCA_964246715.1 uncultured Acidobacteriaceae bacterium
GGGGGGCGGGGTGGGGGGGGGTGTGGCCGGGGTTGTTGATGCCCGGGGTGGCGCGGGGGGGGATGGTGACGGTCTTAGCGGCCTTGGCGATGTTGACGAGGAAGACGCCGCTGGCGATGGGGGCGTTGTTGGAGTCGCCGCCGTACAGGACGGCGAGGGTGTGGAGGCCGCCGGAGAGCTTGGAGAGGTCAAAGCTGTCCTGATTGCCCGCAATGGGCGAGGACGAGATCTGGACGCCGCCATCCAGCAGGCCGAGGGAGCCGGTGGCGGTTTTGCCGGCGTTGCTGAATTGGGCGATGAGGGTTCCGATGGAGGCGGCGTAGGTGCCGGAGGTGGGGCCGGCGAGGACGAGGCCTTCCGTCAGCGGCGGGGAGATGCCGGCGACGGTGTTGATGGCGGAGGCGGCGACGGAGCGGGCGCGCTGATTGTGGGAGTCGGCGAAGGCGAGGGTTCCGGCGGCGTTGACGGCGAGGCCGCGCGGGGTGTCGAGGACCGCGGAGAAGGGCATGCCGGTGTCGCCGGCGAAGCCTTGTTCTCCGTCGCCGGCGACGGTCGAAATAGAGTTGCCGGTGACGGTGCGGATGCGGTTGTTATCGGAGTCGGCGATGTAGAGGTTGTTGTTCTGATCCAGGGCGAGGCCTTTGGGGCGGTCAAGCTGGGCGGAGGCGGATACGCCGCCGTCTCCGCCGAAGCCGGCGGCTCCGGTTCCGGCGAAGGTGGAGATGTTTCCGGTGGCGTCCACGAGGCGGATGCGGTGGTTGTGGGTGTCGCTGAGGAAGAAGCGGCCGGTGGCGGTGAGATCGGCGACGACGCCGGCGGGGCTATCAAGCAGGGCCGAGGTGGCGGGGCCGCCGTCGCCGAGGGTTCCCTGCTCTCCGGTACCGGCCACGGTGGAGATGACGCCGCGGAGGATCTTGCGGATGCGCTGGTTGTCCGTGTCGGCGATGTAGATGGCGCCGACGGCGTCCACGCTGACGGCGGAGGGGCTGTTGAGCTGGGCGGAGATGGCTGCACCGTTGTCTCCGGCGAAGCCTGGCGCGCCGGTGCCAGCGATGGTGGAGATGGCGCCGTTGACGACTTGGCGGATGCGGTGGTTGCGGGTGTCCGCGATGTAGAGGTTGCCGGCTCCGTCGAGGGCGATGCCGGAGGGCGAGTCCAAGAGGGCGCTGGTGGCTGCGCCGCCATCGCCGCCGAATCCCTGCTCGCCGGTACCGGCGACAGTGGTGATGAGGCCGAAGGTGTCGATTTTGCGGACGACGTGGTCGTTGCGGAGGGCGAGGTAGAGGTTGCCGGAGGCGTCATACGCGACGGATGCGGGGAGGGCGCCGGGGACGGTGGTGGCCTCCACGGGAGTTTGGGCGAGGACGGGCAGTGCGGGCGACAGGCACAGCAACACGAGCGACAGCCAAGAGACGATCGGAAGAGAGCTCGCGCGGCGTGACAACCTGGTCCTCCCTGAGAGCGGCCGTAACGCCCTATGGCGCATCGCTCTGTGGCACATTGGCCTGTGGCACATTGGCCTGGGGCGGGCCGTTGGATTGCCGGGTAAGAGGGACAATCCTGCGGTCAACGCCCAAACAGCCTGGATAACATTTCGCTCGACCCTATCATGGCTGGAATTCCATGAAAAGAGGGTTTTGCGAGAAAAAACGTATCTATTTTTCTTGAATAAAGGGAGATACATTCGGCGCGGCTTCGTGTACGCTTCTGGGAAACAAATGACATGCGAGCCGTGCAGCCGTATTTCTGCGGTTGAACCGCGGCCTGAGAGCGTTCTATGCCGAGGAATAAGCAAGAGAGTGCGTTAAAGCGTGGCAGCCTGCTACAGCAGCGGGTGCGGCTGCTGAAGAGCCTGGCGATTTCGTCGTCGGTGATTGCGGGCGCGGCACGGACGGCGGCGGCGACGGATGTGACGCTGACGGGCGATACGCATGTGAGCTCGGCGCGGCCGACGGTGAATTACGGCACGATCTCCAATGTGAGCGTGGGCGGCGGAACGACGGGGCTGGTGCAGTTCAGCCTGACGGCTCTGCCGGCTGGTACGACGGCGGCGCAGGTGAGTAAGGCGACGCTACGACTGTATGTGAATCGGGTCAACGCGGGCGGAGCGATTACGGTGCAGCCGCTGACCGGGCCATGGAGCGAGAGCTCCGTGACGTATGCAACGCTGCCGACCCTGGGAACGAGCGTGGGGACGCTGCAGGTTACTACGGCGGGGCAGTTTATCGAGCTGGATGTGACCTCGACGGTGCAGAGCTGGCTGGCGAATCCGGGGACGAACTATGGGCTGGCGCTGGTGACGAATACGGCGAACGTGCTGTTCGACTCGAAGGAGAATGACGAGACGTCGCATGCGGCGCACCTGGATGTGACGCTGGT
>CAXTRZ010000458.1:0-2378 GCA_964246715.1 uncultured Acidobacteriaceae bacterium
TGGAGTCGACGGTTGCGCGTACTCCCTCCGCAATCTCCTGCATATAGATGTCGGTCGTGGTTGCGACACGGGTGTGCCGCATGACTCCCTGAACATCCTTGACCGTGCCCTTCCTCTGGGCCAGCGTCGCGATCGTGCGACGGATGACCTGAAAGTTTAGCTTGGGTAAGCCGAGCTCCTCAGCCAGCTTGTGCAGAACCCGCTTGCGATAGTTGCTCGGGTCCATGAACGATCCGAACCGGCCAGGAAAGATGAACGCCTCCGGGTCGGACGGCGGCAATCCATATCTGTCCTTGTTCTTACCTCGACTCGGCTTCCTCTTGTCGTATCCTTCCTGACAGACCTCCCTCCAGACTAGAAGCTCGTCGGAGAGATCCTGCGGGATCGGTATTTCCTTGAGGCTGCCCTTCGTCTTCCCGAACGGGCGAATCTTCCCCTTGTAGATCGTCTCCACAATGGTGAGCGAGAGAGTCGCGCTCCGATGACACTTCCATCGAAACGCAAACAACTCACTCGGACGAAGCGCGTTGGTCATGTCGAGCTTCATCAAAATCCGATCCCGAAGCTCCATGCGAGCAAGTGCAGCGGCAAGCTGGTCCCAAGTGAGCACCGTCTTGTCGCTCTCCCGCAGGTTCGCGGGAGTCTTCAGCTTGCGCGCAGGATCTTTCGCAAGGAAGTCCTGATCGACTGCCTCGGAGAAGACCGACTTGATGTACGAACGCATCTGCAAGACTCTGTCCCGTGACCGGATCTTCGCAAGCTTGTTGAGATGGGTTTGGAGAACGAACTTGTCGAAGTTCTCTATTCGGAAACTCGCCAAGCTCGCTGAGGACATCGGTCTCGATCAAATGCTTCTTGATCTTGGCCGTCTCCTCTCTCCAATCCGGCTCCTTGAGCGGGATGAAGCGGTTTTCTACAAACCAGCGCAGAGTAACCGTTCCACTCACGATGGATCTGTCACCGTTGGCTGATTGCTTTCCCAGCTTGCCGATCTCGACTTCCAGTTTTGCTCTGGCCTGCGATTTCGACATCTCCGCCTTCAATCCAAGGATGATGGGCGTGATGGCTGGTTTAGGTTCGTTAGTCTTTGGATCGATCACCGTTCGCCGGAAGTATCCGTACCACTTCTTTCCGCGAAGCATGACCCACCCCTTCTGATACGAGGTTCCCATGTATTCCTCAATTTCTGTGGGCGGAATAACGGGCTATGCCCATTTTATCCTTTGTTTACGCGGATCTTCGACAAGATTAACTACCCCAAACACCTTGGGGATCGCAGCGCGGAAGTGCTTGTGCAAGCGTGCAACTATGCTCTGCGACGCAATGCCGACCTGCGTTCCTGTTCATCCACGAACGCCTCAATCCCGCTGGGCCGGTAGCGCAACGTACCGTCTCCCATCCGTATGACCGGCAAGAGCGGCTTGCGACGGGAGGAATGATCCCACACCCAATCCGTGCTGACATTGAGGCGCTTGGCCACCTCATCTGCTGTAAGTAATGGCTCGAATTCCGCGACGCTCCGCGGCGGCTTGCGTAAGCCCAGAGCAACCTGAGTTTCGATGGACTCATTCCTGGCACTCGCTGCGGAATGATTGGCGGTAAGAACGGTTTCGGACGAGCTATTCATAAGCACCTCACGCGAACGATTCAGAGTTGAGCGTGAAGCCAGAGCGAGTTTCAGTCCAACACTTCTTTCCGATTTCGCCACAGTTTTTGTCTATGGCTCCAGCGAGCATGCATCGGCAGACGGTTACCTGGAGGAATCCGGTCACCTCGCGGAGCCTAATTGACATTTGTGATTCGTTGCCAACAATTGATTTAAGCGCAGGTTTTCCACAGCCGATGCTTGGGCCTGTGGGATCGACGAAAGCCAAGTGGAGTATCTAGGCCGATGTCAGATTCCCTTACATTCCGTCTCCTCCGATACATCAAGGCGGCCGCAGAGACGCTGAACTTCACCCGCGCTGCCGAGCAAGTTTTCGTTGCACAGTCGTCACTCAGTTCTCAGATCGGGAAGTTCGAAGATACGGTTGACCTTTTGCTCTTCGTCCGTTTGCAGAACGGTCTCAAGCTAACCTCTGCGGGCCGGATCGTTGCGACGTTCGCAGAGAACACGCTGAAAGAGTGGGACCAAACTCTGGCAATGGCCCTCGCTGTCCAGCGCAATGAGGTGCCACCGTTGCGCCTCGGCTTCTCCTCTTTCATCAATGCGAAGCTCCTTGAGAGATTTCGAGAGAACTATGAAGGGATGTTCCCCGGATGCGCCATTCAACTGTGGAGCGGCGACCCTCTGCTGTGCCTGCAACGACTCGATGCGAGGACGCTCGACTGTGCGATTCTTCCCCTGCCAGTGGATGCGACTCTGTACAACGTTCAGC
>CAXTRZ010000459.1:0-2374 GCA_964246715.1 uncultured Acidobacteriaceae bacterium
CATGTTCTTCGACCAGGTCCTCGCCTTCGACCACGTCAAAAAGGAGATCCTCCTCATCGCCACCGTAGACCTCACCCGCTCCGGCACCTACGCGCAAGCCCTCCGCCGTCTGGACAGGATGGAGCGCCGCCTCGCCGCCGCCCTCCCCAAACCTCGCCGCAAGCCCGCTCTCGGTAAGCTCAAGCTCACCCCCCGCACCTCCAAGCCCGCCTTCCTCAAGGCTGTCGCCTGCGCCAAAAACTACATCACCGCCGGCGACGTCTTCCAGTGCGTCCTCTCGCAGCGCTTCGACTGCACCCCCGGCGTCCCCGCCTTCGACGTCTACCGCGCTCTCCGCATCGTCAACCCCTCGCCCTACATGTACTTCCTTCGCTTCGGCATGGATGCTCCAGCACAAAAAATCAAATCGACTTCCAAGCCCACCCAAACCATAGCCCATATCGTCGGCTCCTCGCCGGAGCTCCTCGTCCGCGTACATGGGCGCGCCGTCGAGTACCGCCCCATCGCCGGCACCCGCAAGCGCAGCGCCGACGAGGTCGAAGACCGCGCCTTTGAAGCCGACCTCCGCGCCGACGAAAAAGAAGTGGCCGAGCACATCATGCTCGTCGACCTCGGCCGCAATGACGTCGGTCGCGTCAGCGACTTCGGCTCCGTCCGCGTCAAGGACCTCATGTTCGTCGAGCGATACTCCCACGTCATGCACCTCGTCAGCTCCATCGAAGGCCGCCTCCGCCCCAACCTTGAAGCCATTGACGCCTTCAAAGCCTGCTTCCCCGCCGGCACCCTCAGCGGAGCCCCTAAGATTCGCGCCATGGAGATCATTGAGGAGCTCGAGCCCGCTCGCCGCGGCGTCTACGGCGGCAGCATCTTCTACGCCGACTTCTCCGGCAATCTCGACTCCTGCATCGCCATCCGCACCCTCTTCATGAACGGCGAGCAAGGCCACATTCAGGCCGGAGCCGGCATCGTCGCAGACTCCATCCCCCTCTCCGAGTACGACGAGTGCGGCAACAAAGCCCGCGCCGTCGTCCGCGCCATCGAACGCGCCCGCGGCCAATAACCTGAGGCCCAAGGTGTAGCATGATTCACATGAACGCCCCGACCGCCGTCCTCGACTGGTCGCAATGCCCCGCCGTAGAGAGCATCCCCGGCAAGGTCAGTGGCGCATGGGTCTTCCGCAACACCCACCTTCCCGTCGCCACCGTCTTCGAGAACCTCGAAGACCTCAGCGTAGAAGAGGTGATGGACCAGTTTGACGTCACCCGCGAGCAAATTCAGGCAGTCCTGGATTTCGTCGCTCAGAGCCTCCGAACGCCTCTGCCTTCGCTCCCTGCCACGCATCTCGATGCGCATTCTCTTTGACCACGGAACACCACGCGGCCTCGCCAGCTTGTTGCCGGGTCACTCAGTCACTACCGCCAGAGCCATGGGCTGGGATCAACTGACCAATGGACAGCTCCTGCAAGCTGCCGAGGATGCTGGGTTTGATCTATTGCTCACCACGGATCAAGGAATCCGCTATCAACAGAACCTCATCGGCAGAAAGATCGCCTTTAATCATTCTGACCAGCACAACCAAGTGGTCTCAGGTTCAGCTTCACGTCGCGTCCGCCGCCGTCAACTTTGCCGTCTCAGGCGGATACGAAGAGGTATTCGTCCCCTTCGAAGATAAGCAGCCGGCGTAATCCTCCCACGCCTCGATCAGCTCAATCCCTCACCTTCTCCTGCCGCAGCGCCCATCACCCACCCGCAATCTGCGCCACCCCAATCAGCCGGGTCAGCCCTGGCCGCTCATGCAGCTGATGCATCAACTCTCTCCACGCCTCGGCGCCCGCTTCCAGGCCAACCCATCCTTCTGCGGATGAATCACTGCCATCATCCCCATAGCCAATCAACCGTCGCCGTAAAGTGCTGCCATCGCCTGGAAAGAATCATCGTGTCGCCTCAACAGCCTTAGAACCCCCCCCCTCGCTCCCGCTGTTGCCGCCAGCGTAAAATGCCTTACATGGTCTTCGTCCTGGACAACTATGACTCTTTCACCTACAACCTCGTCCAGTACATGGGCGAGCTCGGAGCCGAGATGGTCATCCGCCGCAACGACGAGATCACCCCCGCCGAGATCGAAGCCCTCCATCCAGCTCGCATCCTCATCTCCCCCGGGCCCTGCACCCCGCAGGCGGCCGGCATCTCCATCCCCCTCCTCCCGCACTTCGCCGTCCTCCAACTCGCCGGAGGCCCCCGAACCCCCATCCTCGGCGTCTGTCTCGGCCACCAGGCCATCGGCGCGGCATTCGGCGGCAGTGTCATCCGAGCCGCCCACCTCATGCACGGCAAAACCAGCCAGATCGCCCACGATGGCCGCACCATCTTTCAG
>CAXTRZ010000460.1:0-2364 GCA_964246715.1 uncultured Acidobacteriaceae bacterium
GAGGGTGAGGGCGGGTTGGAAGTCGAGGAGCAATTTCGTTGTCCGTTGTGCGTTGTGCGTGTCCGCGCTCGTTGTTAGCGGTGATGGGATGGTTATCTCGCGTGAACGGATGTGATGGAGGATTGGTGACCTTCTCCAGGGGAGTGTTCGGACTGCGCAGGCCGCATAGGCGCGACCTGTTCGCTCGGGATGACGCAATGCAACTGCGAGGAGACAGGCTCCTTCGAGACAAAACCCCAGGGTTGGTGGCCCTGGGGTTTGTGGGTTGGGGTGTGGTTACTTCTTTTTGCCGGCGTTGGCTTTGTAGCTGTTTTTGATGGGCTGGCCGAGGTTGGTGAGCAGGTCCTTGACCTCGGCGGCGTGGGCTCCTTCAGGCTCGAGCTCGAGGTACTCCTGATAGGCTTCGACGCAGCCTGGAGGGGCGACGATCTTGTTGGTCTTGGAGTCGACGGTGGCTTTGGGGATGAGGGACTGGGCCTTGATGTAGTAGAGGTCGGCGCGTTTGGGATCGGCGGCGATGCCCTTGTCTGCGGCGACGGCTGCCTCATCGAGCTTCTGGGAGTTATAGAAGGTCGCGGCCTCGTTGTAGTAGGCCTGACCGGCGAGGGCAGGATTGGCCTTGACGGCCTTCTCGTAGGCGTCCGTTGCGTCCTGCGTTTTGCCGGACTTGGCGAGGGCTTCGCCGAGGTTGAGCTCGGAGGAGGCGACGAGATCGGCGATGGGCTTGGGCGAGGCGGCGTTGAGGTCGATGCCCTTCTGGTAGGAGGTGGCGGAGTCTGTGTACTTCTGGACAATGGCGACGTCCATGGGCGAGGTGTGGGCGGCGCGGGCGGCCTTGGCGGCGGCGTTGGCGTCGGCGAGCTGGACTTCGCCGAGGGTGATCCAGAGGAGGCCTTCGTCCGGCTTTTGCGCGGTGAGGTCCTTCATGGAGGCGATGGCCTCCGTGGTCTTGCCGGCCTTGGCGTCGGCGCGAGCCTGGACCATGGTCTTGTTGATGTTGGCGATCTTGCTGTTGTAAGCGGTGGCTCCGGCGTTCTTTTTCTTGACCTCTTCAAGCTGAGCTCTGGCTTCCGGCGAGAGGGACTTGATGTACTCCTCGCGGGTCATATCGAAGTTGGCGGTGACGTCCGGGCCGGCCTTGATAACGAGGTTTTGGAAGTCGACGGACTTTTCATCGACCCAGACGATGATGATGTAGTCGCCGGGCTTGATGCCGGTGCCCTTGTAGTCGCCGTTAGCGTCCAGGGGGAAGCTGTACTCGTATTTGCGATCCTTGGCGGCGGAGGTCTTGTCCGTGGAGAACTTGATGTCGCCCTTGGTGATGGGCTGGCCGATGGCGTTGTTGACGTGGCCGCTGACGTTGACGGTGGGCGCCTGGGCGAGGGTGGCGCGGGGATGGGCTACGGCGAACATCGCGACGAGTGCGAAGGCCAGAAATCTACCAGTTGCGTGTGTCAAGAATGTCTTCACCACTTGTCTCCGGCGCGGCCCTGAGCTGCGCGATCCCGAATCTGCGTTACTGACTGAGGTTAGTGTATTTTGTTTTCGCTGAGCGGGCGGCTTGTTGCGTTAGCCGGCGACGCCGCGGCGTAGGGCACTGGGTCCGAGGCGCCGGCCTGCTGAAAGGCACGCAGCCGAAGGGCGCAGCTTTCGCAGACACCGCAGGCTTCGTGCTCGCCCGAGTAGCATGACCAACTTACATGGAAGGGTGCGTTGAGTTCAACTCCGAGGCGGACGATCTCGCTCTTTTTGAGGTGAATGAGCGGGGTCTCGACGTGGATGTTCCCGTCTTTTGTGCCTTGCTGGATGAGCTCGTTGAAGGCGTTGTAGTAGGCGGGGCGGCAGTCGGGGTAGCCGGAGCTGTCCTGCTCGACGGCGCCGATGATGACGGTGGTGGCGCCGAGGACCTCCGCCCAACTGACGGCGGCGGAGAGGAAGTGGGCGTTGCGGAAGGGGACGTAGGTGACGGGGATTTCGGCGCCGATGGTTTCTTCGTTGAGTGAGGCGCTGGGGACGGGGATGGAGGAGTCGGTGAGGGCGGAGCCGCCGATGCGGCGGAAGAGATCAAGGCGGAGGTGGAGGAAGTCCTTGGCGCCGACGAGGGCGGCGATCTGCTGGGCGGATAGGAGCTCGCGGGCCTCGGTGCGTTGGCCGTAGCTGACGTGGAGGGCGAAGAGGTGATGCTGGCGGGCGGCGAGGGCGGCGCAGACGCAGGAGTCCATGCCGCCGGAGAGACAGAGGACTGCTTTGGTTTGGGGCATGAGGGATTCTCCGGGAGGGTCGTTATGGCATTCCTTCGGCGGCTGAAGCCGCTTGGCGAGGGGGTTGGAGTTGCGGCGGGACTGAAGTCCCGCCTTTTCAAAG
>CAXTRZ010000461.1:0-271 GCA_964246715.1 uncultured Acidobacteriaceae bacterium
CAGCAAACCCGGTCGCCAGGCCGCAAGGAAGTGGAAGGAAGTGTCAGCATCGGCATCGCATCATCACGGCTCACTCCGAGGATAGCCCCACCCCGCCTTGATATACTCGCTGGGCTATGCGTGTCTTCGTCATCCTCCCAGCAGCGGGCATCGGAACCAGAATGTCGGCGGGCGTCTCCGCCAATCCAGAGAAACCGCTCCAGGCCAAGCCTGTCGCCGCCAAGCAGTTCCTCACCATCGCCGGCATCCCCGTGCTCATGCTCACGGCCAA
>CAXTRZ010000461.1:281-2360 GCA_964246715.1 uncultured Acidobacteriaceae bacterium
TCGTCTTCCGCCATGGTCTGGACGCCAAGGTCCGCGTCGTCGAAGGCGGCGAACATCGCCAGGGTTCGGTCGCCAACGCCCTCGCCGCCCTGAACTGCGGCCCCAGCTCAGATTCAGACTGCGACGCAGAGGACATCGTCCTCGTCCACGATGCAGTCCGCCCCCTCATCGACCCCGCCACCATCGACCGCACCATCGACGCCATCGCCAAATACGGCGCAGCCATCGTCGGCGTCCCCGCCGTCGACACCATCAAGCAGGTGGAGCGCACCGCCGACGGCGCCATCATCACCTCCACCATCCCCCGCGAGCGCGTCGTCCAGGCCCAGACCCCGCAGGGCGCCCGCGTCTCTCTCCTCCAGCGCGCCTTCGCCGAAGCCGCCCACGCCGGCTTCGGCGGCACCGACGAGGCCAGCCTCCTCGAGCGTGCCAACGTTGAAGTCCACGTCGTCCCCGGCTCCCCCCGCAACTTCAAAATCACCCAACCCGGTGACCTCGAACTAGCCGAGTTCTACCTGGCCCACGAGAAAAAGGCCTAACACCGATCAAAGCGGATGGGCACCGGTCAAACGCTAACTCGCGGCAAGCATGACGAGCTTACACAGACGATCATCGGTATGTTCTACGATGTGTATAACGAGCTCGGACACGGCTTTTGGAGTCCCTCTAACGAGAAGCCAGGCGTCTTGCCCTGACGCAGGCGCCTCAAAGTTGAGGGCGAACTTCCAATCAAAGTGCACTTCCGCGGCCACATCGGCATCTTTCGCGCTGATCTCATCGTTAAGAACAGCGTCTTGGTAGAGCTAAAGCAATCCGAGGTAATTATTCGAAGAACATGAATCCCAAACCATGAACTTTGGCCCCAATACCAAAACTCAAGCGTTTCGTCATGGACAATGGCAAGAAGAAGTTCATCAGTCGAATCGGTCAAGATCTGCGTTAAACCTCTCGCCAGAAGAGACAACAGAAGCATGAGCGCCAGCAACAACATATCGGTTCAATCGGTGGAGATCGGTGCTAAGCCTCTCGCCGGGAGAGGCACAGCATGAGCATGAGGATCGGTTTCGGTTTTGACTCGCACGCCTTCCAGCCAGGCGTCCCACTCGTTATCGGAGGCCTGGAGATCGACCACCCCGAAGGCCTCGCCGGCCACTCCGACGGCGACGTCCTCCTCCACGCCCTCACCGACGCCCTCCTCGGCGCGGTCTCCGCCGGCGACATCGGCACCTTCTTCCCCCCCAGCGATTCCCGCTGGAAGGGCGCGGCCTCCAGCCTCTTCCTCCGCACCGCGCTCGACGAGATCCGCACCGCCGGCTACAAGATCGTCAACGTCGACACCGTCCTCGTCATGATGCGCCCCAAGATCGTCCCCATCGCCAACGAGCTCCGCGAGCGCGTCGCCGAGCTGCTCGAGATCAAGCCCGGCGAGGTCGGCATCAAGGCCAAGACCCCCGAGGGCCTCAACCAGGACGGCATCGCCGTCGCGTACGCCACCGTCCTGCTTGAAAGCCTCGACGGCTCCGAAGACACCGGCAAGCTCGCCGCCACCGCGGACCTCGATGACGTCAATGAAGTCGTCGAAAGCCTCGTCGTCGGAGTCAACGTCCGCGACACCTCCGCCCTCGGCCGCAAGGTCCCTGCCTTTGACACCGACGACCTCACCTAAACAAAGGCCCGCGTCATTCTGAGCGCAGCGAAGAACCCCTGTATTGGCTTTTGCTCTTGCGTTGCCCGTTTTGCCCTTATCCGCCTTCGTCTTGATCCGCGCCCCTCCGCGAAATCCGCGGTCGTCCTTTGCCTCATCGGTGAAGATCGGTCGTATCCGCGTTCATCGGCGTTAAGCCTCCCGCGTCAGCCACTTCTTCGTCAAAAGAAAGGGAGTCCTACCGCGCCGTAAACAGCACCCTCACCGGCAGCGTCTTCCCCGGATAGCAAGCCGCCCGATTGCACGCCTGATACGTCAACTCCCCATCCAGCGCGTGCTTCCCCGCGCTCGCCGTCACCGGCAGCCGCACTGTAAAGTCGTCCATATACACGTCCAGCGTCTCCTCCCCCACCTTGTACGGCGCCCCCGCCGGA
>CAXTRZ010000462.1:0-2357 GCA_964246715.1 uncultured Acidobacteriaceae bacterium
GGGCTCATGCCGCGGGGGGGATGCTGGTGACGAGCGTCAACGGGCAGACGGTGCATGAGAGCTGGATGGCGCGGGTGCTGCTGGATGCGGGGTTTGTGGCGGCTCCGATGGGGTTCAATGTGAGGCGAGTGCTGCCTCCTGTACCCGGAGCGGCGCGTACCCCCACCCCCGCCTGATGCGTGCAAAGTATTCAAAGGAGGGGACTTAGGTCTGGATCAAAGGGTGTAGGGGATACGAAACGCCAGTGTTCATGCATGGAGCTCGCGCAAAATATTCAAAGCAAAGGAGTTGACGCAGGGGGTGCAGGCACTTTTTCCATTTGGTGCTTATGGGAGCGAGCGGGTAAGGAAGGCGATGTTGCCGTTGCGGGGGGCGTACTCGCGGAAGCCGAAGGCGGTGTAGAGGGCAAGGGCGGCGGGCATGTGGAGGGTGTCGGTGTCCAGGATGACGCGGGTATAGCCGCGGCCGGCGATGCGGGTGAGGGCCTCCTGGGTGAGTGTGCGGGCGAGGCCCTGGCCGCGGAAGTTAGGGTGAACGAAGAGGCGTTTGATCTCGGCGGTGTTCTCTTCGGGGAAGGCTGCGGATTGACGGTAGGCGATGCAGGCGGCGGGAGTGTCGTCGATTGTAGCGAGGAGGAGTTCGCCGTTGTGGGCGGTGTACGGGTGCGGGAGGGTGCGGACCTCTTCGTCGTAGCGTGGAAAGTTGACGAAGCCGGAGCAGCTTTGTGTGGCGCGGAGGAAGTCGCCGTAGAGGCGGAAGAGGGATTGGGCTTGGGTGAGGTGCGGTGATCCCTCTTGAACGGAAATGATGGAGACCATAAGGGGAAGATAGTGGTTCGCGTAACTCAGAAAGAAGGTAGTAGGTTTGGAGCGCGATGGAGAATCTAGACGGGCCAATAGATTTTCTTCAGTGGAAGAAGAGTTCTAGCTTCGAGGTCCATCTGATCGTAGTGCTCGATGATAGCTTCGCCGAGATCGTTTGAGTCCATTAGGGTGAGTGGATGGTTCGCCCGATCAGCTTCATAGCGCGCTTCTTTTGTGAAGCCGCCAGTGCTGACATACAAACCATTGTCGCCCGCCCTGAGTCCACCGACGAAGCTCCGTATGGCAGGAGCGCCGATTGCTCCAATCCGATGCTTCACCTCCACGAGGATGCGTGGCGGTTGAAATCCGAAACCGTCTGGCGACGCTAGGATGTCGCGTCCCCGATCGGGGCCTGCGGGAGAGATTCGAGTCTTATAGCCCATAGCTCGAAGAAGGCCGCCGACAAGTTCCTGCATCTGTGACCAATCAAGTTGATTCAACTTGTCCTGGAGGAATTCGAGGGCTCGCTGTTCGGTATCTTTTCGAATTTCAACTTCAGCTTCAGCCTCAGCGGCTTCTGCCTGAGGAGGGAGGTCCGGCTGGGTTCGCGCACCGGCGGGACTATCCAAGAGTTCTGTAGCAGCGGACTCTGAGACGGTGAAGATGGTCGCGATCGAACCGAGGCGGTTCTTTGTGGAGGCAGTCAGACTGTCCCTGGAGACCGCACGTTTCCATGTAACCTTCCTCGTATTGCGGTACTCCTCCTCAAGATTGGCTTGGTAGACATAATCTCCCGTAACTGAGCCGAGATGGTAGAGGCGGGTTGCGGGGTCGTAGGTCACCACGTTGGAACCGGGTTTGAGATCAATCCGAAAGCTGTATACCTGTCGCACGCTGACGATGCGCTGTGTCTTCGTAAACTCCGGATACTTCTCTTCTACAAGGCTGACGATCTGTTCTCGACTACTTATTGCAGAGAGATCGCCTAGCCGTTTCCAGCCTACGGCTACGATGCTTCGCTTCAAAAAATCCTGCGCATAGATCCCGCCGCGTCCGGCGCGTACTACCCAAGTCTGCTCAGCCATTCGGGAAGAATACAGGAAGGTCAGGCGATGCTCTCTTGAACGCGTGCTCAGGGGAGAGCGGTCGGGCTGCGCCCAATACTCCATCCTGCCCGACGGTGAGACTGTCGGTCGAGGGTGGGGCACCCAGAACGGGCAACGGCAACGGCCAGGGCTGAAGCCCCGCGCTCATCCGGAGAGCAAAAGCAACGACAACAGCAGGTCCTCCTGCTGCGCGGAAAGACGACAACTGTTGTAGGGATGATAGTGCCCGGAATAGGTGGCGGTTGGTTTTCGGATACTTAGCTGAAGGGATGGTCAGCGAGTGCGCTCGCATTCGGCGATGCCCACCTTAGCTGCGGTAAGGCCGCAGCGAAGATGGGGCATAGGAACGTATAGGTGCGGCAGGCATCCAATACAGTGGAGGGGCTATGCCTGAGGGGGATACAATTTATCGGGCGGCGCGGGCGATGGGGCGGGCGCTGACGGGGAA
>CAXTRZ010000463.1:0-2346 GCA_964246715.1 uncultured Acidobacteriaceae bacterium
GAGCCGGCGTGGGCGGTGGGTGCTTGGGCTGGTATGCGCGGCGATCCTGCTGCACCTGATCGCGTTTATCCGGCAGCCGGCATACAACATCTGGGACGACTGGCAGGCGTACATGGTGATGCCGCTGAAGATGCTGCAACTGCACTATCTTCCGGCCGATCCTTTCAGCCAGCGGCGGGTGATGAACTCACCGGGGTTTACGTACTATCTGCATGATCTATTTTTGACACTGGCGCCGCTGAAGAACATCTCCGTGGTGGATGGGTCACTGGGGATTTTGACGCTGGTGAGCGCGTCGCTTGGGATCTCCAAGGCGTTCAAGCTGACGTACCGGCAGACGCTTTGCTTTCTGCTGCTGGCGGGGCTGACAAAGCAGCTCTACTTCAACCTGAGCTTTATCTGGCTGCCATGCGGAATCTTTGTGGTGATGTGCCTGGCGACGGCGTGCGACGATCTGGAGCGGGGACGGTGGTGGGTGCAGCCGTTCTGTCTGGGAGTGATGAGCGCGGCGGCTACGGGGCTGAAGAACAACTACATTGTGTTTCCGGTGCTGTTCGTGATGTCGTTTTATGGGCTGCTGGCGTTTCCGCGGAGGTCGCCGCAGTTCCCGGAGGGAGCGGGAATGGGGGAGCGTTGGGGATTTCTGGCGCGGTCGCTGGGGGTGACGGGCGTTGGATTCCTGGCGATGCTGGCGGTATGGATGATCGACTTGCACCGGACGTCCGGGACGTACTTGTTCCCGCTGCTGGGGCATGGGTATGAGTACACGACGTACCACATGCTGCCGGCGCGGAGCGCGAGTTCATTGAAGATTGTGATGCAGAGCTTTATCGCGGGCGTGCCGCTGCTGGCAGTGGCGGCGGCGGAGGCATGGTGGCTGCGCTGGAACCGGCGGGCCGCTGCGCTGATCTCGGCGACGGGAGCGGCGGGGCTTTCCACGGTAGTGACGAGCCTGGCGACGGGCGGGGACATGATCCGGCGCTACAGCTATCCGTTTCTGATGGTGGGATTTGTGCTGCTGTTTCCGTTGCTGTGCGCAGAGATCAACGAGGCGAAGACGTTCCGGTATGCGAAGCGGCTGAAGGCGGCGGTGGTAACGGTGGTGGTGCTGGCGTGCGCTTCGGACTCGGTGACGGTCTCCCGTGGTCTGCAGTCACCGTGGACGATTGTGCAGAACTATACGAGCAGCATTGTGGCGGGGTTGAGAAACAAGCCGTTGAACACGCCGGAGCAAATGGCCGAGTACAAGGCGATGCAAGAAGCGATTCCGCCGCACGCGACGGTGCTGGAGAATGTGGCGTATGCGTACCTGCTGGATAACACGCGCGAGCGGTACATGGAGGCGAGCCTGCCGGCGATGGCGAGTCCGCCGCCGGCGCCGGGATGGCCCATCTTCAGCGATGGCGAGGCGCTGGGAGACTGGCTGACGAGCCATGGCGTGGATTATCTGGTGTACTCCTATGGGAACGAAGCGATGCAGGGCGATAAGACGCTTCCGGAGAGGATCCGGGATGCGAAGGAATCGACAGTGGTTCGGTCAACGAACATTGCGGTGCTGCGGGCGCATGAACAGTACTGGGAGCTAGCGAAGTCGCGAAGGAGGATCTTTGACGATGGCGGACTGTTTGTGGTGGACCTGCGGCATCGGCATGACGCAGGCGATGCGCGCTAAAACGCTGGTGTCGTGGCAGCCTTCAACATGAGTGAGGAGATGACGATGCGATACGGATTGCTGACGGTGGCGGTGGTGTTGGCGAATGTGGGTGTGAGCGGAGCGCAGAGCGCCCCGGATTATGCGAAGCTGCGGGCGGAGCGGGCACAGGGATTGACGGAGCCATATGGGTGGTTTTCTTTGGTGGCGCTGGATTATCTGAAGCCAGGGGTGACGACGGTGGGGTCGGCAAAGGATAACTCGCTGGTGCTGGGGCAGGCTCCGCCGCATCTGGTGGCGCTGGAGCAGGATGGTGGCAAGGTGGTGGTGGAGCGCGCGGCTCCGACCGTAACGCTGGGAGGACAGCCGGTAGCGAGAATGGCGCATCCGGAGGTGAAGGCGGGGGAGCGGGATGAGGATGCGATTGCGAGCGGGACGTTACGGATGTGGGCGATTGATCGAGGCGGGAGGCGGTATCTGCGGGTGAAGGACTCGAACGCGCCGGCGCTGAAGAACTTTCATGGGCTGAAGTGGTATGCGCCGGATGGGCACTATCGCGTGGAGGCGAAGTGGATTCCGTATACGACACCGCACACGCTGAATGTGCTGAACAAGCTGGGGCAGATGACGCCGACGCCGACGCCGGGGTATGTGGAGTTCGAGCTGAACGGGAAGACGGAGACGCTGGTGCCGAT